>NZ_JBHXFJ010000151.1:0-1007 GCF_042722465.1 Streptomyces sp. NPDC127098 | reverse complement strand
ATCACCGCCTCGGTCCGCAGCGGATTGATCTCCGACACCGACCCCACAAACGTGGTCTTCCCCACCCCGAACCCACCCGCGATCACGATCTTCGCGGAGGTCGTGGAGCGGGACGGCGGCGGCGCGGTCAGACCGGCGTCGTTAGAGCTTGCGAAGTCCACTGAGCACCCTTTCGAGCAGTGTCACATCAGGCTGACCGCCGGGATCCCCGTCATGACCCGGCTGGTGAATGGCGACCAGGCCCGCCTCGGCGAGATCGGCCACCAGAATCCGGGCCACCCCCAGCGGGAGCGAGAGCAGCGCGGACACCTCGGCGACGGACTTGACCTCGTAGCAGAGCTGGCAGATCCGCTGGTGCTCCGGCAGCTGCCCCTGGAGCTGCACCGGATCCGCCGTGGTGCTCACCAGCGCCTCGATGGCCAACTGGTACCGCGGCCTCGTCCGGCCACCGGTCATCGCATAGGGACGCACCAACGGTTGCTGTGGCTCGCCGTCGAGCTGCCGCCGCTGGTGTCCTGGACGCCTGGTGGCGGGCGGCTGCCAGTCGTCCTGGCCGCCGCGACCTCCGCCGTCTCCCGGCGGTCGAGCCGCACCCGGTGTCGAGGCGGGCCCGGCGTCCGCGCCATGGCCGGGCTCGCGGGGCGGCGGCGTGCGCCGCTCCGGAGTGGGGCGCGGGCGGGAACCGCTTGGCGCCGAAGGGAAGTTGAAGCGCCCCGGCCGCGCGCCGCCGTGCGGCTGCGCCGGGTACTCGTTACCGTATGGTCCGCCTGGGGGCGTTGCCACAGATCCTCCTCCGACTGCCTTCGCTCATCGAGCGGATGCCGAAACTCACCACCCGACAGTCCCGCACCTTATGGTGTGGGGCCCCAATCCGCACAAGTCATCTGCTAGTTGAGCAGGCTCCCCTGCAGCTCGGCGCGGAGGTCGGGCGTCAGAACGGTACCGGCACGATCCACCAGCAACGCCATCTCGTACCCCACCAGACCGATATCGGCCTCCGGATGCGC
>NZ_JBHXFJ010000150.1:0-1419 GCF_042722465.1 Streptomyces sp. NPDC127098 | reverse complement strand
TTCACAGTGGACGCGAGCATCTATGGACAAGCCCTCGGCCTATTAGTACCGGTCAACTCCACCTCTCACAAGGCTTCCATCTCCGGCCTATCAACCCCGTCGTCTACAGGGAGCCTTACCCCATCAAGTGGGTGGGAGTCCTCATCTCGAAGCAAGCTTCCCGCTTAGATGCTTTCAGCGGTTATCCCTCCCGAACGTAGCCAACCAGCCATGCCCTTGGCAGAACAACTGGCACACCAGAGGTTCGTCCGTCCCGGTCCTCTCGTACTAGGGACAGCCCTTCTCAAGACTCCAACGCGCACAGCGGATAGGGACCGAACTGTCTCACGACGTTCTAAACCCAGCTCGCGTACCGCTTTAATGGGCGAACAGCCCAACCCTTGGGACCAACTCCAGCCCCAGGATGCGACGAGCCGACATCGAGGTGCCAAACCATCCCGTCGATACGGACTCTTGGGGAAGATCAGCCTGTTATCCCCGGGGTACCTTTTATCCGATGAGCGACGGCGCTCCCACAAGCCACCGCCGGATCACTAGTCCCTGCTTTCGCACCTGCTCGACCCGCCAGTCTCACAGTCAAGCTCCCTTGTGCACTTACACTCACCACCTGATAACCAACCAGGCTGAGGGAACCTTTGGGCGCCTCCGTTACTCTTTAGGAGGCAACCGCCCCAGTTAAACTACCCACCAGACACTGTCCCCGATCCGGATCACGGACCCAGGTTAGACATCCAGCACGATCAGAGTGGTATTTCAACAACGACTCCACCCACACTGGCGTGAGGGCTTCACAGTCTCCCACCTATCCTACACAAACCGAACCGAACACCAATATCAAGCTATAGTAAAGGTCCCGGGGTCTTTCCGTCCTGCTGCGCGAAACGAGCATCTTTACTCGTAATGCAATTTCACCGGGCCTATGGTTGAGACAGCCGAGAAGTCGTTACGCCATTCGTGCAGGTCGGAACTTACCCGACAAGGAATTTCGCTACCTTAGGATGGTTATAGTTACCACCGCCGTTTACTGGCGCTTAAGTTCCCAGCTTCGCCCACCAAAGATGAACTAACCGGTCCCCTTAACGTTCCAGCACCGGGCAGGCGTCAGTCCGTATACATCGCCTTACAGCTTCGCACGGACCTGTGTTTTTAGTAAACAGTCGCTTCTCGCTGGTCTCTGCGGCCACCCCCAGCTCCGACAGTAAATGCCATCACCGGAAGCGGCCCCCCTTCTCCCGAAGTTACGGGGGCAATTTGCCGAGTTCCTTAACCATAGTTCACCCGAACGCCTCGGTATACTCTACCTGACCACCAGAGTCGGTTTAGGGTACGGGCCACCATGAAACATCGCTAGAGGCTTTTCTCGACAGCATAGGATCATCCACTTCACCACAATCGGCTCGGCATCAGGTCTCACCCTCA
>NZ_JBHXFJ010000149.1:0-1444 GCF_042722465.1 Streptomyces sp. NPDC127098 | reverse complement strand
GAAGGACATCCCAATCGTGTTGTCAAGCCGCAGCCGTGACGGGGGATGAAGCGTGATAGCACGCTCCGTCACGGATCATGGCCCACAGGACGTTGAGGCGTCGGCGGGCGAGAGCAAGCAGGGCCTGCTTGTGTCCCTTGCCCTCGCTGCGCTTGCGTCGGTAGTACGCCTTGGAGGCCGGGCAGGCCGGCAGGCTGGCCATTGCGGAGAGGTACATGGCCCGCAGGAGCCCGCGGTGATAGCGGCGGGGTCTGCGCAGGTTGCCGCTGACTCGGCCGGAGTCACGTGGCTGCGGGGCCAGGCCTGCGAACCCGGCCAGGCGGTCGGCGCTGCCGAAGGCATCCATGTCACCGCCGGTCGTGGCGATGAACTCGGCCCCGAGTTTGGGGCCCATGCCGGGCAGGCTGAGGATCACCTGTGCGTGCGGATGCTCGCGAAATCGAGCCTCGATGAGGGCGTCGAGTTCGGCGATCTCTTCATCGAGGGCCATCACCCCCTTCGCGAGGCGGGCCACCATGGCGGCGGCCAGCGTCTCACCCGGCAGCGCGGTCAACTGGGCCTGGGCCGCTTCCACGGCCATCTCGGAGACGGCGGTGGCGCCGCGGACCTTGCGGTTCTTCAGCCAGGTCTCGATCCGCCTGGCGCCCGCGCGGCGGATCGCGGCCGGAGCCTGGTAGCCCGTCAGCAGCGTGACGTGCCCCTTCTTCATGAGGTCGACCGAGCGTTCCAGCGCCGGGAAGATCTCAAGGAGTTGAGCACGGAGCCGGTTGATCTGGCGAGTGCGGTCGAAGACGACGTCCAGGCGGCGGGTGGTCAGCGTCCGCAGATCGACAGCCAGCTCGTCCCCGGGCCGCAGCACCCCCAGGTCGCGGCGGACGCGGGCCTGGTCGGCGATAACGAAGGCATCGCGCTCGTCCGTCTTCCCCTCGCCCCGGTAAGACGCCGAGGCCCGGTGCACGGCAAGGCCGGTGAGGTAGGTCATGGGCTGCCCATGCGAGAGCAGCAGTCCGATCAGCAGGGCGGCACCGCCGTGGTTGAGGTCGACCGCCCACAGCACGTCGGTGGATATCGCCAGGATGTCGCCGATCAGCTCCAGCAGCTCGGACTCGTCATTCTGGACGCGGCGGGACAGCAGCCGTTCGCCGTCCGTGTTGATCACCATCGCATGGTGGTGCGTCTTGCCGATGTCCACTCCGGCCCAAATCTCAGGCACGGTCACCTCCGCCAGCTCGTCGTCACATCAACCCAGCAGACGACCTCGCCGACGTTGTCCTATGCAGCGATCGAGTCGCATCTCCCAATTGGCGGTCGAGTCGTCGCGGGGCCCCGGGCGGCCATGTCCTTCAAGCCATCCAGCGGCTCAACCATGACAGCCATACCCAGGGCCCCTGGGCCTCGCCGATCTTACGAGTGACCAGTTCAGACCCACATCAATAGATAGGAC
>NZ_JBHXFJ010000148.1:0-1509 GCF_042722465.1 Streptomyces sp. NPDC127098 | reverse complement strand
GGGGGGGGCGGGCCGCGCCCCCCGGGCGCCCGCCCCCCCCCGCCGTGGCGGCCGGTGGGCCGTCAGCAGGAGGTGGTGTTGGTGGCCAGGCCCAGGCGCCAGGGGAGCTGCGAGTAGTCGCCGCCGGCCGAGGGGTTCATGCCCTGGTAGAGGAGCTGCAGGTTGCAGGGGTCGATGGTCATGGTCTGGTCGGCCCCGGTGCGCAGCAGCTCACCGTGGCTGATGTCCCGCGTCCAGGTCCCGCTGGGGAAGGACACGTTGTTGCTGCGCGAGAACGGGTTGGCCTCGGTGGCGGCCAGGGGCTGCCACTGGCCGTTCAGGCTCGTCGAGGTGAACGACCGGTAGTAGCGCCGGCCGTCCGAGCCGATGGCCTCCACGATCATCAGGTAGGTGTTGGTGCCCTGCACCCGGTAGACGGCCTCGCCCTCGAAGAGCGCGAACCGGTTGGAGTCCTGGAGCGCGATCTGCGTGTTGCGGAAGCCGTTGGGGAACTCGCCCACGGTGGTCTCGGCCCGGTAGATGTGGCCGTTGTCGTCCGCGGAGAACAGGTAGCACATGCTGGTGTCGCAGATCACCCAGTAGTCGAGCCAGTTGCCGTTGCCGATGTTCTGCCTGACGATGTCCGGCATGCTGCTCTGGAAGTTGCGGGGCGCCGACCAGCTCTGGGGGTTGCTGGGGTCGGTGCTGACCGAGTAGGACGGCAGGCCGGTCTGGTAGACCAGGTACCACTCGTTGCGGGGCGCGAAGTAGAACACGTGGGGCGCGGCGGCGTACCGGTTGCCGATGTTCGGGTTGTTGTTGAGGAAGTACTGCGGCGCGGCGGCGGCCTGGGACCAGTCGGTGAAGCTGGTGTAGGCCAGGCTCCACTGGCCGGCGGTGTTGGCGGTGGTCATGTAGACGTGCCACCGTCCGTTGTGCCGGACCACCGTCGGGTCCTTGACCGAGACGATGTTGTGGGTGGCGTCCGGCTTGGGGGAGATCAGCTGGGCGCTCGAGTTCCACCGGAAGGTGCTCGGCAGGGCCGCGGCGCTGACGTCGCCCTGTTCCTCGGCGGCCGGCGCCGGCGAGGAGGACGACTGGGCCGGCGCGGCCGACAGGGCCAGCGCGAGGCCGAGCAGGAGGACCACGGCCAGGCGCGCGGTGCGCAGACGTGATCGAAGTCGTGCAGCAGACATGGAAACCCCATGGGGTGTCGGCCGGGGACTCACCACACGGCGACGCCCGGTCCCTCGGGCGTCCGGCTGTCTGGCACGCGTGGGGAGCCGCCGGAGCGGAAGGAGCGGTGCGAGACACGGTGACGCGGTGACGCGGTGGCCCGGGGCGTGGACGTCGAGCCGGTCCAGCCACGGCCGTTGTTCGACATATCGGATCGTGCCCGATACATCAGACAGCAGGATGGCAGGCACGGCCCCGGGGGCGTCAATACCTTCGACAGGATTCGGTGTTCAGTCGCGAAAAGGTGTGGTGCTGTCGCGGATGACGAGTTCGGTGGCGAGTTCGGCGCGGCGC
>NZ_JBHXFJ010000147.1:0-1628 GCF_042722465.1 Streptomyces sp. NPDC127098 | reverse complement strand
GGCTCTGTTCCGTAGTCGGTGGTGACGGTGGGTGGTTGGTGTCGTTGACGTCATGTGCGAGATGTGAACTCCCTTGTGGCAACGGTGTTCTCAGGGCTCTCGGCGCTGGTCATCGATGATGTGACGGATGACGGCGAGATGATCCGGGTCTGGGCCCGGACCCGGGATGTTCCCGTTCCCTGCCCGATGTGCGGGGTCCCGACGGGGAAGGTGAACGGGTACCACGGCCGGACCGTCGCGGATGTGCCGGTGGATGGCCGCCTCGTCGTGGTCCACGTCCAGGTACGACGTCTGGTCTGTCCGGTCCTGGGCTGTCGGCGGCAGACCTTCCGCGAGCAAGTCCCTGGGCTGCTGGAGCGCCTTCAGCGCCGCACCACGCGTCTGACCAGCCAGGTCTCAAAGGTGGTCAAGGAGTTATGCGGCCGGGCGGCCGCCCGGCTCACCTGGTCGCTGGCCGTGCCTGTGTCGTTCGCCACCGCCTTGCGACTGCTGCGCCGCATCCCCGCCCCGACGGTGCGGATCCCACGAGTGATCGGAGTCGATGACTTCGCCCTGCGCCGCCGCCACCGGTACGCCACCATCATCATCGACGTCGAGACCGGGGAACGCCTCGATGTCCTGCCCGGCCGCGAGGCCGCCACCTTGGAAGCCTGGCTACGCGACAAGAACGGGGTCGAGGTCGTGTGCCGGGACGGCTCAGCCACCTACGCCGAAGCGATCCGCCGCGCCCTGCCCGACGCGGTGCAGGTCAGCGACCGCTGGCACCTGTGGCGCAACCTGTGCGACAAAGTCCTGGCCGAGGTCCGCGCCCACGCCCCATGCTGGGCCACCATCAACCCACCCCGCCCCGGCGGCATCCGCGAGCAGACCACCCGCGAGCGCTGGCACGCCGTCCACGACCTGCTCGGCAAGGGCGTCGGCCTACTCGAGTGCTCCCGCCGTCTGAACCTCGCACTGAACACCGTCAAACGCTACGCCCGCATTCCCGAACCGCCCGCCGATCGCATCGCCCCCCGCTACCGGCCCACTCTGGTCGACCCCTACCGCGACCACCTGCGTCGACGCCGCTCCGAGAACCCAGCCGTCCCCGTCACCCACCTCCTGCACGAGATCAGGGAACTGGGCTACACCGGCAGTGCCAACCTGCTCGTCCGCTACCTCAACCAGGGCCGCGCCGAAGGCGACCGCCCCGTGACAACCCCCCGCCACCTCGCCCGGCTCCTCCTCACCCACCCCGACCACCTACGGACCCAGGACACTGCCCTGCTCGGCCTCCTCACCACGGCCTGCCCGGAGATGACCGCACTCACCCGCCTCACCGGCGAGTTCGCTCAACTACTGACCCCAGCGGAAGGCAACGACACCAAGCTCACCCAGTGGATCACCACGGTCCGCACCACTGACCTGCCCCACCTGCACAGCTTCTGCAACGGCCTCGAACTCGACCGCGCCGCCGTGAACGCCGGCCTCACCCTGCCCTGGAGCAACGGCCGCACCGAAGGCGTCAACACCCGCACCAAGAAGATCATGCGCCAGATGCACGGCCGAGCAGGATTCGACCTCCTCCGCCACCGCATCCTCCTCCGATGACGAGGACTTACCGTCACCACCGACTACGGAACAGAGCC
>NZ_JBHXFJ010000145.1:0-2086 GCF_042722465.1 Streptomyces sp. NPDC127098 | reverse complement strand
CCGCCAGAGCACCGAAACCCAATCGACCCGGACCCGGACGGCCACCCGGCACCCCGAACAGACGCCGGGCACCCCGCTACGACGTGGGCAAAACCCGTCCGCCGCGAGAAGACCCTTACCGCCCTACAACGGCCGAAAGGATAAAGAACAAGCTCAGCGCAGTTGCTCGGCCAGTCCGACGATGACGCCCTCCGGGCCGCGGAGATAGCAGAGCAGATAGCTGTCCTCGAACCGGGCGATCTCGCCGACGAGTTCGGCGCCATGGCGGCGGAGGCGGACAACAGTGTCCTCGATGTCGTCGACGGCGAACATGACGCGGTGCGTGCCCAGAATGTTGTGCGGCCGGTTGCGCGGCCCGGCGCTGATCGCCGCAGGGCTGCGGTACTTCGCCAGCTCGATCCGGCTGTGGCCGTCCGGAGTCCTGAGCATCGCGATGTCACAGCGGACGCCGTCGAGGCCGGTGCACTGGTCGGCGAAGAGGCCCTGAACCTCCCCCCTGCCCTCCAGCTCCATCCCGAGTTCCACGAAGAACGCGATCGCGGCATCCATGTCCTCGACGACGATGCCGACGTTATCCATCCGCTGAATCGCCATGCGGCCTTCTCCTTCTTCCTCGTGCGGCCGGTGGTCGTTGATGTCCCAGGGACGGAACCGGTGGCACGTTCTCGACATCCGCAGACCGCCGCACTCCGAGAACTGGAATCGTGCCTCAGCGCCGCCACCGTAGACCCACCGGCTCAAGCGTCACCGCCCAGGGTGAGCGCGGCTCAGACCGCCGTTCCCGGGAAGACGATCAGCCGCGGCGTGCCGGCATCAGCAAATGGGTCATGGACCTCACTGAAGCCTAGCCGCGTTGCCGTCCGAGCTGTACACGCCCAGGGCGGTCGTACCTGTATGCCTTAGAGCCCCGCCTCTAGTTGTTGTCCCACCAGGGTGCGGCCAAAGGGAATCTGGCGGACCTCGCCGCAGAACGCACGTGGTGATTTCGGCGCCCTGGAGGCCCGACCTTTCGTACGCGCGGAACCATCCGCGGCCTGCTCTCCGGCGGTGAGGTCCCGTGGATGCGCCGCCCCGGGTAGGGCGACCAGCACTGTCGCCGAGTTCTGGAGGACGGTGTCCTACGGGCTGGACAGTCGTTGAAGATGGTATGACGTCCCGCTCGCTTCTCATGCTGACCTTGGTGTGCATGACCGCGGCAGGGTGCGTTACCACGAGCCCACGCTCTTCCGATACTCCTCCGGGCGAGCCCCGCCCGCATGCCGAGATGTCCCTGCTTCCCTTGACCGAGCCGACCCAACCACCCCTGGTAGAAGGGCTGACGCCGGCTACGCCCACCGCCGAACCGGAACAGCCACCCTCACGGAACCGAACGGCACCCAGACCACAGCCGAGCCCCAGGGCCCCGCTCCCCGCCGCTCCCCATCCCTCTTCGACGGAAGCCGAGCGCCGCCCCGAACCACCGTGGCGGCCTCACCCTTCCGAACGACCCGATTCCATGTGCGAAGCCGACGCCATCCCAGCCGACGTGCGGTCGATGTGCCGCCAGATCCCACTCTGAACCAGCCCACTCTGGGAGCGTTGGTGGCCTACGCGCACCTGGAGTCACTGATCGCCCGGCCCTGCGGCTATCTGAGCAATCCCCTCATCACCCGACAGCTGCACCACGCCGCCGACCAGTCGGTACGCCATCCCGACTACCGGCCCGGACCGCACTGGGTAAAGGACATCTGGAAAGTAGTGGGCAACAACCCAGCCCGCGCCTACCGTCGAGCACGTCACCGCAGCGGCGTCTGGTGGTAGGGCCCGCGCCACGGCACGCGCGAGCCGAGTGCTTCTCGAAGTACCAGTCCGACGTGGGTTGTCGGCCGGTGTCGCATGGTGAGGCCGACCTGCGACATCAGCTTCGATGAGGTGTAGTTCCGCACGGCTGGGGCGAACTTGCGGCAGGTCGCAGCTCGCCCCAGCCGGTGAACAGCGTCTTGATCTCCGGCTAGGACTTGTCCTGCTGATCATGTGCGGAGCCAGATGACGAGGGTTGCGGCGGTCGTGGTTCCTGGGAAGATGTAGCCGCGTTTGTCGTAGCGGG
>NZ_JBHXFJ010000144.1:0-2326 GCF_042722465.1 Streptomyces sp. NPDC127098 | reverse complement strand
CTTGGTCGGAGCACATGATCAAGCGAAGGCCGCCTCAGCGTCCGGCGAATGCCCAGGTCAGCGACCCAGTTCGAGGCACATTTCGACGCCAGAGGATAAAGAACAAGCTGAGAAGGAGTACCCGAACCACACAGCCGAGCGAGGTCACCGAGGTTCCCAACCGCCCGATCAGCCAGGAGCTGCCGGCCGTAACGGCCCCTGACGCCTGCGTCCACCGCGTTCCTCGCCGGATGTCGGTCGACGGGACTCGGCCTCGCGGGCGGCGGACGCGGTGGCTCCTCGATGACGTCGGCGAGCACCTGGTGGTGCACTGTGGCGACCGCGCCTGGACCGACCGGAGCATGACGTGCTCGGTCCGCGATCCGGAGGGAGTCCGCGCGGCCGCGCAGGCTGGTGCGGTGCCGTGTGAGGCGTCCCGTCCACGCCGTCTTCGGGGAACCCGCAAAGGACGGTTGGCGAAACCGCGTGCTCGATCCCAACCGGCTACGCGCGGCGAATCAGGCAGACAGTCGGACCAGATGAGCGCCCCGAGCCCCTCACCACACGATCCCGATCACGGCTCACCGCGGACGACGGTCACCGAGCAGTGCGCGTGGTGCAGCAGCGCCTGGCTCACCGAGCCCAGGAGCAGCTTGACGAAACCGCCACGCCCCCTGGCACCCACGACCACGAGCTGGGCGGTCCTGCTCGCCTCGATCAGGGCCTCGCGGGGGTCGCCGCTCGCCACCTCCTGTCTGACCACGACGTCCGGATACCTGTCCCTGCGGCCGGCGAGCACCTGGGCCAGCAGCCGCTTCGCACTCTCCGCGTCCACACCGTCCGACCCGCGGTCCGGCAGCCACGCGTGCAGAGCGATGATCTCCGCCCCCCGCAGCACCGCCTCGGCGAACGCGAAGTCGACCGCCCCCTCGCCGCCAGGGGCACCGTCGACACCGAGCACGATCGATCCGACGCGGTCCGGCTCCCCGCGCACCACCATCACCGGACACTCACCGTGGGCGGCCAGCGACTCCGCCGTCGAACCCAACAACATGCCCATGAAGCCCCCCACCCCCCGGCAGCCCACGACCACCAGGTCCGCGGCCTGCGACTCGCCCGCCAACACCGGCACCGCCGCGCCACGCAGCACCACCTCGCCCACCTTCACCCCGGGCGCCACACCTCGAGCACGCCGCGCCGCCTCGTCCGCCAAACGATGGAACGGCGTCGGATCAAGCGGCACGTACCTGGGCGCGACCGACCTGCTGAAGACGTGCACCACCCGCAGCTCGGCACGACGCCACCGCGCCTCCCGGGCAGCCTGCACCACCGCGACATCACTCGACGACGAACCATCCACCCCGACGACGACCAGACCGCCCACCGCTCCTCCCGTACTCGCCTCGGCTCCCAGCTTCACCCCCGCCAGGCGCCGCAGCCAGTCGGCGATGCCAGGCTGACCTCAGGCGCGTGGCCAGCCATGCGGCGGGCCGGTCAGCGGTGAGTTCGGCGGCCTGTGCGGCCGGTGTGCAGCCCAACAGCTCAACCAGCACCGCTCCCGCGGCCGCCGCCTCGCTGCCCGGTGGCGGCGGTGACAGGTGCCGCAGCCGGCCGGCCATCACCGGGGCCGGCGGCGTGAGCTCGAACTGGCTGCGCGCTGTGCCGAATCACCCCTGCCCGAGCCCTTCATCGGCTACTATGCCGGGTGAGCTTAGAAGATGCGGAGCCAGCATATGGGCAGCACGATGCGTGATCTGAGGGGCACCATCGCGGCGCTGATGTTCGCGACCGGCGAGACCCAGAGCGACCTCGGACGCGGCATCGGCCTCGGACAGACCCAGATCTCCCGCCGCCAAGCCGGCGCCACCCCCTGGACGCTGGCCGACCTCGACCGGCTGGCCGCCCACTACGAGATGCAGGTAGCCGACCTCCTGGCCGGCTCCGACCACGCGGTGCGCCGCCTCCCGGCCCACCGGCGTGTCGACGCCCTCGGCGGCACCCAATCCGTCATCTCGGCGCAGGAGGAGAGCCAATGAGCACTCACGACGACCTGTTCGGCGCGGTCGACGCGCTCCTGGAGCAGGCTCGCCCGCTGCCTGAGCCGGCGGAGCGGCTGCGGCTGCGCGAGGTCGCCGGGCTGTCCCGTCCGCAGGTGGCTGGCGCGCTGGGGGTGAGCACCTCGACCGTGGCCGGGTGGGAGACCGGACGGTCGGAGCCGCGCGGCGAGCACCGCGCCGCTTACGGCCGTCTGCTGGATGGTTTGGCGCGGCGCTACCCGGCGCCCGCTCCACGGTCCGAGGTGCCGTCAGAACGGTCTGAGCTGCCTGTACAGCTGTCCGAACCGACG
>NZ_JBHXFJ010000143.1:0-2616 GCF_042722465.1 Streptomyces sp. NPDC127098 | reverse complement strand
CCCGAATTTCTCTCCGCCGAATCGTGCCATGCATCGACAAGGCCACCAAGCCGCGCCAGTGACCATGACATCGGCTCCGCGCTGCCGGTCATACCGCTGTAGTCGCCGGCACGCAGCCGCGCGCCCTCGGCCTGGCCCAGCTCAGCGAGAGCGACTTCTCGCACGCACCGCACAGGCTGATCTTCCGAACGATGCTGTGTATCGCTGGGTCTGGCGAGCGAACCGTGCCGAGGCCGCGGCCCCATGCCGCGCGTGCGCGAGACCAGGCTTCACTACGCGCCGTTGGAACCGCCCACGCTGGCGACCACTGTCCAGCTCGCCCGCGCCGGAAGCGCTGCGGAGCCGCCGCACCGGCCGGGATCGGGCCGGTGGGCAGCTGCGGCCCGGACGGCGGCGGTCGGCCACGGGCAGGTCGGCGCGCCGGCCTGGAGAACCGTGTCACGCCGAGGGGGTGAGCGCATCCCTCAACGCTGCCCGCGCGCCATGCAGAGCGAGACGGAGCTGGTCCGGCGTGCGGCGGATCTGGGCCAGCAGGAGGCCGCCCTGGATGGCGGCCATGGTGAGGTCGGCCAGCTCCGTCACGTCCGCGTCCGGGCGCAGCTCGCCCGACTCCTGCATCCGGCGCAGTCCCGCGATGAGGGGTGCCTCCCATCGTGCGAAGGCGTCCACGAAGGCTTGCCGGGTGAGCTCGTCCCGGCCGCTGAGCTGGCTGGCCAGCGAGCCGATCGCGCAACCGCCCACCGGATCCTGCCGCGTCCCGTTGGCCACGATGGCGTCGAACCAGCGGTCGATGCCGGCCAGTGAGTCGGCTTCCAGGAGCAGGGGCTCCTGCGCGGTCAACACCGCGTCCACCGTGGCGTGAACCACGGACCGGATGAGATCGTCCCGGTCATCGAAGTAGTGGTAGAGCTGGCTGCGGCCGACCCCCGCGGCGCGTTCGACATCGTCGAGCGTCACCGCCGCGACGCCCTGCTGCTGGATGAGGTCCGCCGCCGAATCGAGGATGCGCCTCCGGGTCGCGTGCCCCCGCGCGGTGGTCGGTGTGCGCCCCATGCCCCCTCCTCCATGTTCTGTATCGAAGAGTACACAGTTGCCGTACTCGGTGGTACAGTCTGCCGCGGATTTTTCTGTACTGAGGGATACATTCCGCAAGGAGGAGCTGTGAGTCGGTTCGCGGTCACGAACACGCGGGTCTTCACCGGGGCACACGTAGCCGATGCCTCGGTGGTTGTCATCGAGGGCGGGACGATCGCCGCGGTCGGCCACGAGGTTCCCGAGGGGGTGGAGGAGATCGACGGTGGGGGCGGAACCCTGCTGCCCGGGCTGATCGACGCCCACACCCACACGGACGAGGACGGTCTGCGCACGGCCCTGCGCTTCGGCGTGACAACCGAGCTGGACATGATGTCGGTGCCGGAGGCGATGAACCCGCTACGAAGGAGAGCACGCACCGAGTTCGACCTGGCCGATGTCCGCACCTCCTCCTGGGGCCTCGCCCACCCCGAAGGGCACCCCCACCAACTGCGGCGCGGCCTGGGCGACCCGGTGTGGCCCACCGCCACCGAACCGAGCGAGGCCGCCGCCTTCGTCGCGGGGCGCCTCTCCGAGGGAGCGGACTACATCAAGATCATGGTCGAGGACGGCGCCACGTTCGGAACACCGCTGCCCGTGGTGCCGCCCGGCGTCGTCGCCGCGGTGGTCGAAGCGGCTCACGAGCGCGGGGTGATGGCTCTGGTCCATGCCTTCAGCGCCAGGGCCACGCGGGTGGCTGTCGAGGCGGGCGCGGACGGCGTGACCCACCTCCACTATGACGAGGTCGTCAGCGACGATCTGATCACCCGGATGCGCGAACAGGACATGTTCGTCATCACCACCCTGGCCGTCACCGCCTCCGGCGCCTCCGACGGCGCCGGACCACGCTTGGCCGCCGACCTGCGTGTGGCGTCCCGCCTGAGCGCGGCGTGGCGCGACAACCTGGCACGCGAGTTCGCCTGGAACGCCCAGCTGTCCAACGCCCTGCGCTCAGTGGCGCTGCTCCACTCCGCCGGCGTCGCGATCCTGGCCGGTACCGACGCGGCCCACCTCGGTGCCCCGGGCCTCGCTCACGGCGCCAGCCTGCACGACGAACTACGCCTGCTCGAGGCCGGAGGACTGAGTCCGACCGAGGCTCTCACCGCGGCGACACGGCGTACCGCTGACCGGTTCGGCCTCACCGACCGCGGGCGGATCGAACCCGGCGCCTCGGCGGACCTCGTGCTCGTGGACGGTGACCCGACCACGCGGCTCTCCTCGACACTGAACACCCGCGCGGTGTGGCGTCGGGGACACCGCCTGGCACGGGCCGGGGCCACAGAGGGGCGGGACGCCGAAGTGCCCGCCCTGTGACGTCCCCCGCGCTCTGATCACGCCGCGCGCGGCCCGGGCCGCGCCGCAACGCCGGGGTCCAGTCGGGGGATCGGCGACCTTCCCCGCGGGCCCGTGCTGTGCTCGGTGGGCCGCTCTCAGCGCGGACCTGTCGGCGCCCGGCCGCGCCCTCGTTGACCTGCGCCTACCTGCCAGTAGAGGATGATGGCTTGGTCGGGCCAGGATGCGCGCCGAGCTTGCCGGCGACCAACT
>NZ_JBHXFJ010000142.1:0-3154 GCF_042722465.1 Streptomyces sp. NPDC127098 | reverse complement strand
GCCTCCCCTCGCGCGTAGCGGCAGCAGGGGTGGGTGGGCGGGGGAGAGCCCCGCTCACCCGCGGAGCGTCACGCGCAGTAGGTGGACTCCCGGCCGGTGATCCGGTACGGGCAGTCCGCGTAGTCGAGAAGAAGCAGCACGGCCTCCCGGTTGCGCGCCGTCTCGCGGTCGATCACGCTGCCCGGCGGATAGAAGCCGCCGCCCGACGCGGTCCTCGGGTACATCTCGAAGGTGAACGAGAAGATCCCCTGGTTGGCCCACATCCAGTCGTTGATCGAGCCGTCCGTGATGTACAGGTCGCTCGACTGCTGCGGCGTGTAGCCGTTGGTGTCGGCCAGCGCCGTGCCCAGCGCGCGGAACGCCGCGGCGTCGTCGGCGGTCAGGCCGGCCGCGGTGTCCGAGTAGGTGTAGCCGTAGGGCCACAGCACCAGCTCGCTGTAGGTGTGGAAGTCGATGTGCGAGGTGATCTGCTGCTCACCGCCGACCACCCGGCCGCGGACGAAGTTCGCGACCACCTGGGTCTCCGGCGCCGACTCGGGTGACGGGCCGCGGTAGGTCTCGCTGCCGGTGCTGCCCGAGGAGCCGCCGCAGCAGCCCCACTGGTAGTTCCAGTTGCGGTTGATGTCGGTGCCCACGTTGGTCGAGCCGGAGTTGGGCTGCCGGTTCTTGCGCCAGCTGCGGAAGCTGCCCGTGGACTCCTGGTCGTAGACCTTGCCGTCGGGGTTGACCGAGGGGATCAGCCAGACCTCACGGGTGTCGAGCAGCTCGGTGATCTCCGGGTCGGTGCCGTACTGCGTGGTCAGCTCCTCCAGCGTGTACAGCGCCATCTCGACGGTCAGGTGCTCGCGCGCGTGCTGGTTGTGGGTGAACAGGACCTCGGGCTCGTCCTCGTCCACGGTCGCGTTGGCGCTGACCTTGACGGCGATGATGTCCCGGCCCTGGTAGGAGCGGCCGATCACCCGGCTGGTGACCAGGTTCGGGTACTGGGCCCGGGTCTGGTTCACGACCGTCAGCACGTCCGCGTACGTGTGGTAGTCCGAGGGCGCGGCGGCCTGGAAGTCGTTGCGTTCGGCGGCGGTGCCCGGCAGCGCGGTGAGCTCGTAGCCGAGGTCGCGCAGCCGGGTGGCGTCGGCGGCGTCCGCGGTGATCACGACGGACGACGCGCGCACCTCGTCGATCGGGGTGCCGGTCCTGGCCAGTTCGGTGCGTTCGGCCTGGGTGTCCAGGTCGGCGACCTCGTACTGCTGGACCGGGACGGTGTCCTTCGGGCCCTCGTCCGGTGTGGGGGCCGCGCTGGCCTGGGTACCGACGGTGATGGCCAGGGCGAGGGACACGATGGCGGCCGCGGCGGTGGTCCGCCTGCCTCGTCTGGGAAGTCGCAACACATCTCCTGGTTGGTGTAGGTGCGACGAGTGGGGTGGAGCCATGCTGGCGAATCTGGCATGCCCCGGTCAATGGCGCCTCGCCGGGGCGGGCCGCGCGTCACCCCTGCCGAAACGTCGCACCCACCCGCCACACCGCTACGGACCGGACAAGAACCGTTCGGGCCGGAAACGCCTACGGTGGAAGGAGAGGAGCACGCGATCGACGAGAGGGCGGATCGGTCATGACCACCGCGACATCCCCGCAGGCGTTCTGGCTCGCCGGGCGCCCGGCGACCGGCGACGACACCCTGGAGGTCACCTCGCCCTGGGACGGCAGGACCGTCGGCACGGCGAGCGTGCCCACCCCCGAACAGACGGAGGAGGCGGTCGCCGCGGCCGCGGCCGTGGCCGACGAGTTCGCCGCCACCCCCGCCTACGTACGGGCCGCCGCGCTCGACCACGTCGTGCGGCGGCTCGGCGAGCGGGCCGAGGAGATCGCCCGGCTGATCAGCGCCGAGAACGGCAAGCCGATGAAATGGGCCAGGATCGAGGTGGCCCGCTGCACCTCGGTCTTCCGCTGGGCCGCCGACGAGGCCCGCCGGTTCAACGGCGGCACCGCCCAGCGGCTCGACGCGGACGCCGGCGGCGCCGGCCGGCTCGCCCTCACCCGCCGCATCCCCTACGGCCCGGTGCTCGGCATCGCGCCGTTCAACTTCCCGCTGAACCTCTGCGCCCACAAGGTCGCCCCCGCCCTGGCGGCCGGCGCCCCGATCATCCTCAAGCCGGCCCCCGCCACCCCGCTCTCCGCGCTGCTGCTGGGCGAGCTGCTGGCCGAGACCGAGCTGCCGGCCGGCTCCTGGAGCGTGCTGCCGGTGCCGAACGAGGCGATGCCGCCGCTGGTCCAGGACCCGCGGCTGCCGATCATCTCCTTCACCGGCTCCGTGCCGGTCGGCTGGTCCATCCGGGACTCGGTGCCGCGCAAGCGCGTGACCCTGGAGCTCGGCGGCAACGGCGCGGCCATCGTGCTCGCCGACTACGCCTCGGACGCCGACCTCGACTGGGCCGCGCAGCGCATCGCCACCTTCTCGAACTACCAGGGCGGCCAGTCCTGCATCTCCGTGCAGCGGGTGATCGCCGACACCGCCGTCTACGACCGGTTGCTGCCGCGGTTGATCTCGGCCGTCGAGTCGCTGGTCACCGGCGACCCGGCGGACGACGCCACCGACGTCGGCCCGCTGGTCAGCGAGGACGCGGCGCGCCGCGTCGAGTCCTGGGTCGAGGAGGCCACGGCGGCCGGCGCCAAGGTGCTCACCGGCGGCACGCGGCAGGGCGCCGGCTACCAGCCGACCGTGCTGGAGGGCGTGCCGCACGACGCGAAGGTCGCCTGCGAGGAGGTCTTCGGCCCGGTCCTCTCGGTGACCAGGGTGGACGGCGAGGAGGCCGCGTTCGCCGCGGCCAACGACTCTGTCTTCGGCCTCCAGGCCGGCCTCTTCACCCACGACCTGCAGGCCGCCTTCCGCGCCCACCGGGCCCTGGAGGTCGGCGGCGTGATCGTCGGCGACGTCCCCTCCTACCGCGCCGACCAGATGCCGTACGGCGGCGTCAAGGACTCCGGCGTGGGCCGCGAGGGCGTCCGCTTCGCCATGGAGGACTACACCTACGAGCGGGTCATGGTCCTCACCGGCCTCCAGCTGTAGCCACGCCGCGCGGCGCTGCGCGGGCCATGGCCCGGGGGGGTGGCCCCCCCGTCGCCGCCCCGTGTCTTTTAAACAAAGACAAACCCACCACAA
>NZ_JBHXFJ010000141.1:0-3426 GCF_042722465.1 Streptomyces sp. NPDC127098 | reverse complement strand
CTTCTGGCCGGTCCCGGCGGCCGACCTACACTCCACTCCATGCACTCCGCAGGGGCCGCGCCCGCCGTCGAGGCCGTCGGCCTTGTCAAACGCTATGGCTCGACGACCGCCGTCGACGGCCTCGACCTGACCGTGCGCACCGGCACCGTCACCGCCGTCCTCGGCCCCAACGGCGCGGGCAAGACCACCACCATCGAGTGCTGCGAGGGCTACCGGACCCCGGACGCCGGCCGGCTGCAAGTCCTCGGCCTCGACCCCGCGACCCAGGCCGCCGCGCTCCGGCCCCGCATCGGCGTGATGCTCCAGGAGGGCGGCGTCTACCCCGGCATCAGGGCGCTGGAGATGCTGCGCCACGTGGCCGGGCTCCACGCCCACCCGCTGGACGTGGACGAGCTCGCCGAACGCCTCGGCCTCGGCTCCTGCGGCCGCACCACCTACCGGCGGCTCTCCGGCGGCCAGCGGCAGCGGCTCGCCCTGGCCCTGGCCGTCGTCGGCCGCCCCGAGCTGGTCTTCCTCGACGAGCCCACCGCCGGGCTCGACCCGCAGGCCAGGCACGCCACCTGGGACCTGATCCGCGAGCTGCGGGCCGACGGCGTGACCACCGTGCTCACCACCCACTTCATGGACGAGGCCGAGGAACTGGCCGACGACGTGGCCATCGTCGACGCCGGCCGGGTCATAGCGCACGGCACCCCGGCCGAGCTCGCCCGCGGCGGCACCGCCGACGTGCTGCGCTTCTCAGGACGCCCGGGACTCGACCTCGCCTCGCTGCGGGCCGCGCTGCCCGCCGGCAGCGAGGCCGAGGAGCCGAGCCCGGGCAACTACCGCATCACCGGCGACGTCGGCCCCCGGCTGCTCGCCACGGTCACCGCCTGGTGCGCCCAGCACGGGGTGCTCGCCGACCGGATCAGCACCCGGCGGCACACCCTGGAGGACGTCTTCCTGGAACTCACCGGCAAGGAGCTGCGGTCATGACCGGCCGGCACACCCCCCGCCCGGGCGCGGCCCCGCTGCCCCGGATGATCGCCGCCCAGGCCGCGCTGGAGACCAGGATGCTCCTGCGCCACGGCGAGCAGCTGCTGCTGACCGTGGTCATCCCGACCCTGCTGCTCGTCCTCTTCTCCACCGTCGACCTCGTGGACGTGGACGGGGAGCGGATCGACTTCCTGGCCCCCGGCGTGCTGGCCCTGGCCGTGCTCTCCACCGCCTTCACCGGGCAGGCCATCGCCACCGGCTTCGAGCGCCGCTACGGCGTGCTCAAGCGGCTCGCCGCCTCCCCGCTGCCGCGCTGGGCGCTGCTGTGCGGCAAGACCGGCGCGGTGCTGGTCACCATCGCGCTGCAGACGGTGCTGCTCGGCCTGGTCGCCCTGGCGCTCGGCTGGTCCCCGCACGGCAACCCGCTGGCGGTCGCCGTCCTGCTGCTGCTCGGCACGGCCGCCTGCTCGGGACTCGGCCTGCTGATGGCCGGCACCCTGCGCGCCGAGGCCACGCTGGCCGCCGCCAACCTGGTCTTCGTGCTGCTGCTGTTCTTCGGCGGGGTGATCGTGCCGCTCGACGACTTCCCCGCCGGGGCGCGCACGGTCCTCGAACTGCTGCCGCTCGCGGCGCTCTCCGACGGGCTGCGGGACGTGCTGCGGGACGGCGCCGCCATGCCGTGGGCCGACGCCGGCGTGCTGGCCGCCTGGGCGGCCCTGGCCCTGGCCGCGGCGGCCCGCTTCTTCCGCTGGGAGTAGCGGCCGCCGGCCCCGCGGGACCCCTCGTGAAAAGTTGCACAAGCGGGGGGCATACGATGACCGGGTGCTGAAAGCAGTGCGAAACCCCCTCGCCTACATCGCCGAGCGCTGGACGCCCCGGCCCGAGACCGTGCGGCGCGCGGCGCTCGCGGCGCTCGTCATGAGCGTCGTCATCATCGTCACCGGCGGCGCCGTCCGGCTCACCGGCTCCGGGCTCGGCTGCGACACCTGGCCGCGCTGCAGCGACGACAGCCTGGTCGCCACCAGCGAGATGGGCCTGCACGGCGCCATCGAGTTCGGCAACCGGATGATGACCTACGTGGTGTCCGCCGCGGTGGGCTGGTTCATCATCGCGGTCCGCTCGGCCAAGCCGGAGCGGCGGTCGCTGACCAGGCTCGGCTGGGCCCAGTTCTGGGTGGTGATGGGCAACGGCGTCATCGGCGGGATCACGGTCCTGACCGAGCTCAACCCGTTCATCGTCGCCGGCCACTTCCTGGCCGCGATGGCCCTGCTCACCACGACGACGCTGGCCTGGATCCGCGTCCGCGAGGGCGACGCGCCGCCGCGCCCCCTGGTCGGCCCGCCGGTGCGGCGCGCGGTGCTCGGCCTGACGGTGCTCTCCGCCGCCCTGGTGGTCGTCGGCACGGCTGTGACGGGCAGCGGCAAGCACGCGGGCGACGACAGCGACATCGAACGGATGCCGTTCGACTGGGAGACCGTCACCCGGGTCCACTCGCTGCTCGCCTGGGCCGTGGTGCTCGGCGCGATCGCCGTCTGGGCCGGCATGCGGCTGATGGACGCCCCACCCGGCCCGCGGGCCAGGGCGCGGGAGCTGATCTGGGCGCTGCTCGGCCAGGGCGTGCTCGGCTACACCCAGTACTTCCTCGACGAGCCGGAACTGCTGGTCGGCATGCACCTGTTCGGCGCCACGCTGGTCTGGATCGCCACGCTGCGCCTGCTCCTCGCCGTCCGCGAGCGGGGCACGGCCACCGACGACGCGCCGACCGACCCGGCCCGCGAGCGGGCCCCGCTGGCCACGGCCTAGCCGAGCTGGATCCCGGCCATCCGACGCCACTCACGCGGCCCGGTCCGCAGCCGGGCCGCGAGCTCCCCGTCCAACGACTCCCGCACCTCGACGCCGGCCGCCCGCGCGGCCTCCTCGAGCGTCTCGCGGCTCGCCGCCACGACATCCCCCCACTCGCCGTCGGCCCCCACCAGCACCAGCCGGTACCCACGGGCCCCCAGATAGGCGATCTGCCCGCCGGCACCACCGTGCGAGGCGGCGAACCGCCGCACCGTGCGGGTCGCTGCGCGGGCTTGGCGTGATTCTTCGACCATGCGGCTTAGGTTACCCACCGGTATGGTGTGCTACCCGGCGGGGCTTCACGCAGGCGGCGCCGCAGGGTCCGGCGCTTCGCGCCGGGGTTTTCCCCCACTCACCCGCCCTTTTACGCGCTTCGCGCGGGGGCCTGCCGAACCGCGCTGCGCGCGGTGCACGACCCGCCAGGGCCGAGGGCCCGCGGCGGCTTCGCCGCCGGGCCACCCGGCCCCTGCCGCGCGAGGCCACCCGCCAAGGACGGGTGGGTGGGCGCGGCACCACACGGCCGCAGGCCGACACGGCCGCAGGCCGACACGGCCGCAGGCCGACACGGCCGCAGGCCGACACGGCCGCAGGCCGACACGGCCGCAGGCC
>NZ_JBHXFJ010000140.1:0-3503 GCF_042722465.1 Streptomyces sp. NPDC127098 | reverse complement strand
CCGGGCACCAGGCGCGCGGAGCGCGCCGGTGACCCGGGCCTGCGGGCCGGTGGCCAAGGCCAAGCGCCCAGCGAGAACGCCGGTCAGGAAAGGAACGGGTCGATCGCGACGGCCAGGAAGACCAGCGAGACGTATGTGATCGACCAGTGGAACAGCCGCATCTCCTTGAGCTTGGCCGCCCCCGCCCTGGCCCTCGCCTGGAGCGCGTGCGCCTCCCAGAGCCACCAGATGCCGGCCGCCGCCGCCACCGTCGTGTAGAACCAGCCGGCGTACCCCAGCGGCCACAGCAGCAGCGAGACCCCGACCATCACCCAGCTGTAGACGACGATCTGCCGCGCCACCGCCAGGTTGCCCGCGACGACCGGCAGCATCGGGACGCCGACCTTCGCGTAGTCGTCCTGCACCCGCATCGACAGCGGCCAGTAGTGCGGCGGCGTCCAGAAGAAGATCACCAGGAAGAGGATGACGGCGGCCCAGGAGAGCGTGCCCGTCACCGAGGACCAGCCGATGAGCACCGGCAGGCAGCCGGCGATGCCGCCCCAGACGATGTTCTGGGAGGTGCGGCGCTTGAGCCACATCGTGTAGACGACGACGTAGAAGAGCAGCGCGCCCAGCGACAGCGCGGCCGACATCCAGTTCACCAGGAGGCCGAACCACAGCGTGGACACGACGGCGAGGGTGATGCCGAAGACGAGGCCCTCGGTGGGCCGCACCACACCGGTCACCAGCGGCCGGTTCCTGGTGCGCTGCATCACGGCGTCGATGTCGCGGTCGATGTACATGTTGAGCGCGTTGGCGCCGCCCGCCGAGAGGTAGCCGGCGAAGCAGGTGGAGAGCACCAGCCACGGGTCCGGCACCCCGCCCTCGGCGAGGAACATCACGGGGACCGTGGTCATCAGCAGCAGCTCGATGATGCGGGGCTTGGTGAGGGCCACGAAGCCCCGGATCCTCGCCCCCGGTGTCCAACGACCCGAGGCGGAGCCGAGCGGCTCTGCCACGGGACGGGAATCAACGGCCGTCACGGACACCCCTGGTTGTACGACATCGGCGATCGGTTGTGCCCAGTCACTCTAGACGCCCGACTTACACGGCTTGTCACCGGGGGTGCCCGTGTCCGGCACCCAGCGGGACCGGTGGACATGCCGGCTCGGCCGCGCTGGGGCACCCTTGAGGTGTCGGCAGCGACCCCGCGAAGGAGCGGGCTCCCGGCCCGGGTCCTGCCCGGAGGTAGGCTCGATGGCGGTCCGGTGAGCCACCCGCCGCCTGGCGGATCGTCCCCGTCACCGGCCTGACACACGCGGAACGTACGCGGAGAGGAGCCCTGACGCAGGGTGAGCAGCAAGCCGACCACTTCAGACCTCGAATGGACCGACCTGGACCAGCGGGCAGTCGACACCGCCCGGGTTTTGGCCGCGGACGCCGTGCAGAAGGTCGGTAACGGCCACCCGGGCACGGCGATGAGCCTGGCACCAGCCGCCTACCTGATCTTCCAGAAGCTCATGCGGCACGACCCCTCGGACCCCGACTGGGCCGGCCGCGACCGGTTCGTGCTGTCCGTCGGTCACACCAGCCTCACGCTCTACGTCCAGCTGTACCTCGCCGGCTACGGCCTGACCCTGGACGACCTGAAGGCGTTCCGCACCTGGGGCAGCAGGACTCCGGGGCACCCGGAGCACGGCCACACGGTGGGCGTCGAGACCACCACGGGCCCGCTCGGCCAGGGCATCGGCAACGCGGTGGGCATGGCGATGGCCGCCCGCTACGAGCGTGGCCTGTTCGACCCGGACGCGGCCCCCGGCACCTCCCCGTTCGACCACACCATCTACACCATCGCCGGCGACGGCTGCCTGCAGGAGGGCGTGGCCGCCGAGGCCGTCTCGCTCGCGGGCCACCAGAAGCTCGGCAACCTGGTGCTGCTCTACGACGACAACCACATCTCCATCGAGGGCGACACCGCCACCGCGTTCTCCGAGGACGTGCTGGGCCGCTTCGAGGCGTACGGCTGGCACGTGCAGCGGGTGGCGCCCAAGGAGGACGGCGACCTGGACCCGGCCGCGCTGCACGCCGCGTTCCAGGCGGCCAAGGCGGAGACCGAACGCCCCTCGATCATCGCCGCGCGCTCGATCATCGCCTGGCCGGCGCCGAACGCGCAGAACACCGAGGCCGCGCACGGCTCGGCGCTCGGCGCGGACGAGGTGGCCGCCACCAAGCGGGTGCTGGGCTTCGACCCCGAGCAGCACTTCCAGGTCGAGGACGCGGTGCTGGCGCACGCCCGCGGCGCGGTGGAGCGCGGCCAGGCGGCGCGCGCCGCCTGGGAGAAGGAGCTGGCCGTCTGGCGCGAGGCCAACCCGGAGCGGGCCGCCGAGTTCGACCGGATCCGCGCGGGCAAGCTGCCCGAGGGCTGGGAGAAGGCGCTGCCGGTCTTCGACGAGGGCTCCTCGGTGGCCACCCGCAAGGCGTCGGGCCAGGCGCTCAAGGCGCTCGGCGCGGTCATCCCCGAGCTGTGGGGCGGCTCGGCCGACCTGGCCGGTTCGAACAACACCACGATCGACGCGTCCTCGTCGTTCCTCCCGGCGGGCAACCCGCTGCCGGAGGCGAACCCGTACGGCCGCACCGTGCACTACGGGATCCGCGAGCACGCCATGGGCGCCGTGATGAACGGTGTGGCACTGCACGGCAACACCCGGATCTACGGCGGCACCTTCCTGGTGTTCTCCGACTACATGCGGCCCGCGGTGCGCCTCGCCGCGCTGATGAAGCAGCCGGTCACCTACGTGTGGACGCATGACTCGATCGGCCTCGGCGAGGACGGCCCGACCCACCAGCCGGTGGAGCACCTGGCCGCGCTGCGCGCGATCCCCGGGCTGAACGTGGTGCGCCCGGCCGACGCCAACGAGACGGCCATCGCCTGGCGCGAGATCCTGCGCCGCGACAACGCCCCGCACGGCCTCGCGCTGACCCGGCAGAACGTGCCGACCTACGCGCCCAACGAGGGCACGGCCAAGGGCGGTTACGTGCACACCGAGGCGGAGGGCGGCGCCCCGCGCGTCATCCTGATCGCCACCGGCTCCGAGCTGCACCTGGCGCTCGCCGCCCGGCAGGAGCTCCAGGCGGACGGCGTGCCCACCCGAGTGGTCTCGATGCCGTGCGTGGAGTGGTTCGAGGAGCAGGACCAGGCGTACCGGGACAGCGTGCTGCTTCCCGAGGTGACGGCCCGAGTGGCGGTGGAGGCGGGCATCGGCCTGACCTGGCACCGTTATGTCGGACAGCACGGACGGGTGGTCTCGCTGGAGCACTTCGGTGCCTCGGCGGACTACCAGACGCTCTACCGTGAGTTCGGCATCACGCCCGAGGCCGTGGCGTCGGCCGCGAAGGAGTCCCTGGCGGCCTCGACACGCTGACGTGGGGTGGCCGCGGCGGGCGCCCCCCGCCCCCCCCACCCCCCCCGACCCGTGAACCACCACCACCGCCCACCACCCAAACCCAGGGAAGCCGATACAAAT
>NZ_JBHXFJ010000139.1:0-3546 GCF_042722465.1 Streptomyces sp. NPDC127098 | reverse complement strand
GCGCCGCGCCGAACTCGCCACCGAACTCGTCATCCGCGACAGCACCACACCTTTTCGCGACTGAACACCGAATCCTGTCGAAGGTATTGACGCCCTCCGGGCGGCGCCTGCCATCCTGCTGTCTGATGCACCGACTGATGTTCGATATGTCGAACGTCGGGGGTCGCGGGTGGACGGCTCATCCCCCCGCCGACGGTCGCGTCACCGTGCCACGCACCATCGCGTCACGCACCACCTCATCCCGTTCCGGTGAGGCCGCCGACATCCGAGGCCGACGACCGGGACGTCCGCGCGCCCGGTGAGGCCGGGCTCGCTCCTCGCCACCTCATCTGAAGGGACGTCAGATGGATCAACCGATACGGGCGGGCACCGGGCTCGCCCCGTTACGCCGGCTCAGAGCGCTGGTGATGCTGCTGGTCGCCGTGCTCGTCGCCTCGGGAACGATCGTCGCGCTGGCCGGCACCGCCGAGGCCGGCACCACGCTGGGCACCTCGGCGGCCGAGCGCGGCCGGTACTTCGGCACGGCCGTCGCCGCCGGCAAGCTCAACGACGGCGTCTACACGTCGATCCTCAACCGCGAGTTCAACAGCGTCACCGCCGAGAACGAGATGAAGTGGGACGCCACCGAGCCCAACCGGGGGCAGTTCAACTACACGAACGGTGACCGGATCCTCAACCACGCCCGGCAGCAGGGCATGTCGGTGCGCGGCCACGCCCTCCTGTGGCACTCCCAGCAACCCGGCTGGGCGCAGGGCCTCGAGGGCAGCACGCTGCGGTCGGCGATGATGAACCACGTCACCCAGGTCGCCACCCACTACCGGGGTCAGATCCACTCGTGGGACGTGGTCAACGAGGCGTTCGCCGACGGCACGAGCGGGGCCCGGCGGGACTCCAACCTCCAGCGCACCGGCAACGACTGGATCGAGGCGGCGTTCCGCGCGGCCCGCGCCGCCGACCCGAACGCGCGGCTCTGCTACAACGACTACAACACCGACGGGATCAACGCCAAGAGCACCGCGATCTACAACATGGTCCGGGACTTCAGGGCGCGCGGGGTGCCGATCGACTGCGTCGGGTTCCAGTCGCACCTGACCAACTCGGTGCCCGGCGACTACCAGGCGAACCTCCAGCGCTTCGCCGACCTGGGCGTCGACGTGCAGATCACCGAGCTCGACATCTCGGGCTCGAACCAGGCGAACGTCTACTCCACCGTGACCCGCGCCTGCCTGGCCGTCGCGCGGTGCGCGGGCATCACCGTGTGGGGCATCCGGGACAGCGACTCGTGGCGGACCGGACAGAACCCGCTGCTCTTCGACGCCTCGGGCAACAAGAAGCCGGCCTACACGGCGGTGCTGAACGCGCTCAACGAGGGCGGCACGACGCCGCCGCCCACCGACGGGATCGACACCGGCGCCTGGTACGTGCTGGTCAACCGGAACAGCGGCAAGGCGTTGGACGTGTACAACCTGGCCACCAACGACGGGGCGCGGATCACGCAGTGGTCCAGGAACGACCAGGCGCAGCAGCAGTGGCAGTTCGTGGACTCAGGCGGCGGTTACTACCGCGTCAGATCCAGACACTCGGGCAAGGTGCTCGACGTCTACAACTTCTCGACGGCCGACGGCGGCAACATCGTCCAGTGGGCCGACAACAACACCGCCAACCAGCAGTTCCAGGTCCTGGACTCCGGTGGTGGGTACGTGCGGCTGATCAACCGGAACAGCGGCAGAGCCGTCGAGGTGCAGGGCGCGGCGACCAACGACGGCGCCAACGTCGTCCAGTACGCCGACTGGGGCGGCGCCAACCAGCAGTGGCAACTGGTACGCGTCGGCTGAAGCCGGGCCGGTGTGGCCCCTGACAACGAAACGGAGCACCCCCATGAACGGGGCGAACGACTCCTGGGTGTCCGCGCCGCGGACGCCGGCGACGAGACAGACGCGCCGCGGGTTCGCGCGGCGTCGCCGACTGGCCACCACGATCGGGTTCCTCGTGGCCTCTCTCCTCGCGAGCCTGATGACCGTCGTCGGCGCCGCGCCCGCCTCGGCCGCGACGGTGGACACCAGCGCCTGGTACGTGCTGGTGAACCGGAACAGCGGCAAGGCGTTGGACGTGTACAACCTGGCCACCAACGACGGGGCGCGGATCACGCAGTGGTCCAGGAACGACCAGGCGCAGCAGCAGTGGCAGTTCGTCGACTCCGGCGGCGGCTACTACCGGTTGCGGTCGCGGCACTCGGGCAAGGTGCTCGACGTCCACAACTTCTCGACGGCCGACGGCGGCAACATCGTCCAGTGGGCCGACAACAACACCGCCAACCAGCAGTTCCGGCTGGCCGACTCGGACGGCGGGCACGTGCGGCTGATCAACCGCAACAGCGGCAAGGCCGTCGAGGTGCAGGGCGCGGCGACCAACGACGGTGCCAACGTCGTCCAGTACACCGACTGGGGCGGCGCCAACCAGCAGTGGCAACTGGTGCGCGTCGGGGGAGGCACCACGCCGCCCGGCTCGTCACTGCCCGCCTCCATGCAGTGGAGTTCCAGCGGCATCCTGGCCGGCCCGAGGTCGGACGCGACGCACGACATCGTCTCGATCAAGGACTACTCGGTGGTGTGGCACAACAACCAGTGGCAGATCTACGCCACCACCGCCAGCCGGAGCGGCGGCTGGAACCTGGTGCACTTCGCGGCGCCCGACTGGTCACAGATGGCCGGCGCGCAACACACCTTCCTGGACACCGCCTCCGGCGTCGGCACCGGCTACCGGGCGGCCCCACACGTGTTCTACTTCGCACCGCAGAACCTGTGGTACCTGGTCTACCAGACCGGACTGCCGTCCTACTCGACCAGCAGCGACCCCAGCAACCCGAGATCCTGGTCGACGCCGCGAAACTTCATGAACAGCGTGCCCGACATCGTCCGGCAGAACATCGGCAACGGCGCCTGGCTGGACTACTGGGTCATCTGCGACACCGCCAACTGTCACCTCTTCTCCAGCGACGACAACGGCCACATCTACCGGGCCCAGACGTCGGTGGCGAACTTCCCCAACGGGTTCGGCAACACCGTCATCGCCCTCCAGGACTCCAACCGCAACAACCTCTTCGAGGGCACCGCGGTCTACAAGCTGGGGAGCAGCAACGAGTACCTGCTGCTCCAGGAGGCCATCGGCTCCAACGGTCGCCGCTGGTACCGGTCCTTCACCTCCAGCAGCATCAGCGGACCGTGGACCGCGCTGCACGGTACGGAGTCCAACCCGTTCGCCCGCTCCAACAACGTGACCTTCCCGTCCGGAACGCAGAACTGGACGCAGGACTTCAGCCACGGTGAGCTGCTGAGAGCGGGCAACGACCAGACGATGACCATCAACCCGTGCCGACTGCAGTTCCTCTACCAGGGCATCAACCCGAGCGCCGGCGGCGAGTACAGCCAACTCCCCTGGCGCATGGGCCTGCTGACCCAGACCAACGCCACCTGCTGAACCAGCCGGCAGGTAGTCGTCCGCGGGCGCCCCGGGGCCCCGCCCGGCGGCCCCACCGCACGACCAAGC
>NZ_JBHXFJ010000138.1:0-3593 GCF_042722465.1 Streptomyces sp. NPDC127098 | reverse complement strand
CGACGGGCATCAGCCGTACTCGCCCGAGGAGGTGCGGGAGGCGTTGCAGATCGGTCCTGACGCGCCGATCATCACCACCGACGCCCGGACCCGGGGCGAGGCCAAGAGCGCCCTGATCACCCTCGTCGAACACGCGCTCCTCGCCCGCCTGCACTGACCGGTCCCGCACCGGTCGCCCGCCGCCCGCCGGCCCTCGCCGGCGGGCTGTGCTGTCCCTGCGGCCGCCGTCCTCGCGGCGATCTGTGCCGTCCGTCACGGCCACACGGAACCTCCTTCTCTTCTCCCGAATCTCGTAACGATTCGGCCGGCATTTCCACGCATTGCGCGCACCCGTCGCGAGCGTCCGGCTCCGCTGCGCACACGAACTCCCGACGTTTCGCGGCTTGTTGTGGGTGATGACCCTTTTGCGGGCATTCATGGATGGCCGGAAACAACCTGGTTTGGGGGATTGGAAAGTCGTCGCGTGGCGTGTTGGAATCCACGGAACCCCCGGGCGTGACCGGCCCACCCGCGATGGCGAAATCAATGCCGAGAGGTGACAGCCTGTGAGGCGCAACACCGCGACTCCCCCGAATTCCGGAGAAGCGGCGGCCCTCGGCGGACCGGGTCGGGGCGGTTTCCAGCCGCCCACCGCGACGGCCCGGCCGCCGGCCGGAGCCGCCGGAGACGACGAGCAACCGCCCTCCGCCGGTTCCCGGTTCGCCCCCCGCAACTGGCGGGTGGCCACCAAGCTCTACGCGATCCTGCTCATCCCCGTGCTGGTCGCCCTGCTGCTGGGCGGGGTGCGCGTCCGGGACTCCTACGACCGCTGGCAGGAGGCCGACGCCGCCGAGCGCATCGCCGAGCTGGTCCGTGCCTCCACCGCCTACGGGCACGCGCTGATCGACGAACGCGACGTCACCGCCGGCCCGTTGCTGGCTGGCGACACCGGGTCCGAGATCGTCGCCCGGGCCAGGGCGGCCACCGACGCCGCCCGTGACGAGTTCTACGCGCGTGTCGACGACGCCCCGGACACCGACAGCCTGCGCCGCCGCGTCGACGCCGTGGCGCAGGCCGAGCCCCAGCTCCAGCCGCTGCGCGACGCCGCCTACACCGGCGAACTCCCGGGTGTGGCCACCGAGGAGGGCTACGTCGCGGTCCAGCACCCGCTGATGTCGTTCTCCAACGAACTCGGCCTCGGCTCCGACAACATCGCCGCGTACGGGCGCACCGTCTACGCCATCTCCCTCGCCAAGGCGGCCAGTTCGCTGCAGCGCTCGATCGGCACCCACCTGCTGGTGGCGCCCGGACCCGGTGAGCGGGCCACCGAGACGCAGCTCACGGCGTTCGGCTCCTACGCCTACCTGGAGAACATCGCCCGCGCCGAGTACGTCACCGCGGGCACCGCCGAGGACGGCCGGCGACTCACCGAGGCCATGGCCGAGGCGGCCGACGACGCCGCGGCCAGCGCCCCGGCCGCCCCCGACCTGGAGACCATGGTCGAGCAGATCTCCTCGGGCGCCACCCCCGGCCAGCTCGCCGACCAGGGGGTCACCCCCGACAGCTGGTTCCAGTCCGCCACCGCGGAGTTCGACGCCTACCGCGCCATCGAGGTGCGACTCGTCGACGACGCCGTCGAGGAGGCCCTGGGCGTCGCGGGCGTCGCCCGCCGCGACATGATCGTCAACTCGGTCGTGGTGCTGGCCGCCGTGCTGCTCGCCCTGGTGCTCGCCGGCCTGGTGGCCAGGGCCATGAGCCGCGACATGCGCCAACTGCGCGCCGCCGCTGCCGAGGTCGCCGAGGAGCGGCTGCCCGCGGTCGTCGCCCAGCTCTCCCGCACCAAGCCGGGCGCCGTGGACACCAGGGTCACGCCGATCAGCATCGTCGGCCGCGACGAGATCGGCGAGGTCGCCCGCGCCTTCGACCAGGTGCACCGGGAGGCCGTCCGGCTCGCCGCCGAGCAGGCCCTGCTGCGCGGCAACGTGAACGCCATCTTCACCAACCTCTCCAGCCGCAACCAGGGCCTGATCGAGCGTCAACTCGCCCTGATCAGCGAACTGGAGAGCCGCGAAGCGGACCCGGAGCAGCTGGACCACCTCTTCAAGCTCGACCACCTGGCCACCCGCATGCGCCGCAACGGCGAGAACCTGCTGGTGCTGGCCGGCGAGGAGCCGGAGAACCGCTGGAACCAGCCGGTCGCGCTGGTCGACGTGCTGCGCGCCGCGGCCTCCGAGGTCGAGGCCTATGCGCGGATCCAGATCTCCGGCGTCCCCGAGGCCGAGGTGCGGGCATCCGTCGTCAACGACCTGGTGCACCTGCTCGCCGAGCTGCTGGAGAACGCCACCACCTTCTCCTCCCCGCAGACCAGGGTGCTGGTCACCGCCACTCGGCTGCCCGACGGCCGGATCATGGTCGAGATCCACGACAAGGGCATCGGCCTCACCCAGGAGGACTTCGCGGAGATCAACAAGCGGCTCGCCGAGCCGCCGGCCGTCGACGCGGCCGTCTCCCAGCGGATGGGCCTGTTCGTGGTCGGCCGGCTCTCGCTGCGCCACGGCATCCGCGTGCAACTGCGGCCCTCGGGCGAGCAGTCCGGCACCACCTCGCTGGTGATGCTCCCCGAGGAGCTGACCCTCACCGGCGGCACCGGCCGGCGGCGCAAGCCCGCACGTGACGAGGTCGCACCCGTGACGGGGCGGGTCGAGGTGAGCGACGCCGACCGCCTGGCCGCCGCCCGCGCCGCGGCCGAACTGGGTTTCGACGAGTCCCGCTACCAGGGGGTCGGTGATCCCGCGGGGTCCACCCCGGTCGGCCGCTCGCTGGCGCGCGGTGGACGCTGGCCGGCGCCCGCCGCGGGCGACACGCCCCCCGGGCCCGCGCCCACCTCCTCCACGCCTCCCGCGCCCCCCGCCGCTCAGCCGAGCGGGCGGCACGCGGCGGTCGAACCGTACGCGGAGCAGCCCGGGGCGGTCCCGACCACGGGCCCCGGGTATGGTGAACCGGCTGATACGCAACAGGTGTTCGGAGGCCTCGCGCCGGCGGCGGAATCTCAACTCGAAGGTCCCGCGGGCACGTCGCAGCGCGTAGGCTTCACTGCACCAGACCCGGCCGAGGGGCGGTATCCCGCGGCCATCAGCGCGGGGCTACCCCGCAGGGACCGACAGTGGCAGCCCGAGGAGGATTCGGCACAGCGACCGCGGGAGGAGGCCCCGGCGTCGTCGACGCCGGCCGAGGTGCGATGGGATCGCGGACCGCGCCGCGAGGAGCGCACGGGCGGCAAGACGTCCGCCGGGCTCCCGAGGAGGGTTCCGCGGGCCAACCTGACCGAACACCCCCTACCGGAGCCCGCACCCGGTGGGCCTCAGATATCCCGGGATCCGAACGACGTCCGCGGCCGGCTCAGCAGCCTGCGCCGCGGGGTGGAGCAGGGCCGCGGCGCGGGGAAGAGCCGCGGCGCGCAGAACGACGAACGGGGCCAAGGCCCCGGTCACACCTACGATCAGGAGCGTTAGTGTGAGGCCGATGAGCCAGGCGGCGCAGAACCTGAACTGGTTGATCACCAGTTTTGTGGAGAACACCCCTGGGGTGTCGCACACGGTGGTGGTTTCCGCTGA
>NZ_JBHXFJ010000137.1:0-3828 GCF_042722465.1 Streptomyces sp. NPDC127098 | reverse complement strand
GCTCGCGCCCCGCCCCGAGCGGGTGGTGATCTGGGCCGGGCTCCTGGCGCTCACCCTCGTGCTGGTGGCCGTCGTCCACCGGCTGCGCCCCTCCCGTCAGGCGGCCGCCCGGGCCACGGCCCGGGACGAGGGCGACCGCCCGGCCGAGGGGGCGCGGCGCGTCGGCTGACGGCAGCCGGGGCCGGCTACCGGGTGATCTCGTCGTCGCCCGGGCCGCCGAAGAGCAGGTCACGGCCGGGACCGCCGTCGAGCATGTCGTCGCCCCGGCCGCCGAACACCACGTCGTCGCCCTCGCCGGCGGCGACGTGGTCGTCGCCCGAGTCGGCGGACACGAAGTCGTCGCCGCCGTACGCCTCGACGTGGTCGTCGCCCGAGCCGCCCCAGAGGTACTGGTCCCGGTCGTCGCCCATCAGGTGGTCCATGCCGGCGTCGCCGCGCATCACGACGCCGCCCATCAGCATGTCGTCGCCGTCCCCGCCGAGCACCGTGTGGGCGGTGTGCGCGTGGAGTTCGTCGTGGCCCGCGCCACCGTGCACGACGGAGACGCCCGGCGCGTCGGTGAAGAAGGCGTCGTCGCCGTCGCCGAGCAGCACCCGGATGTCGCCGGCCGCGTCCGAGTCGGCCGGCAGCTCGCAGACCACCCGCGTCGGGTCGCGCGGGTCCGGCTGGGCGCAGGGCGCGCCGGCGCTGATGGTCACCTCGTCGTTGAACGCGATCCGCCGTACGTCGGTGCCGCCCGGCATGTCGGTGACCTGGAGGTCGTTGGCCTGCCCGGCGGCGGCCCGGTAGGTGATGGACCGGCCGCCCCGGTCGACGACGAGGGTGGCGGTGGCCTCCGCGCTCTCGGTGGCCTCGGCGACCTCGCTGGCGGAGGCGGGTCCGATCGCCGAGCCGGCGGCCAGCAGGGCTAACGCGGTGACGGCGAGCGCGGGGGAGATGCGTGACGGAGTCATGGGTGCGTCCTCACCTCATGGAAGAGTCGAGCGGTTGAGTGTCATGAACGAAACAACTGTCTCCCCGTTTGTGTCCTCCGTCCACACCCGTGCCGACCGGGGTCGGTCGGCAGGCGCATCACCGGCAACACCGACAACAGTAGTAACAATGGTGATATACGGTCTCAACAGGGCGGTCACGAACAGGTGATGAGGTCACGGCCAGTGACGCACCCGCTCGGCACCACGGAGGACGCGTTGAGCCAACCCCAGCCGCCCACCACGGAACAGGTGGACGCCTACATACGGACGAGACTGGCCCTGGCCGGGTTCGACCTCGACATGCTGCCCGAGCAGCCGGACCCGGAGACCGGAGTGCCCACCCGCGACCAGGCGCTGCGCTCGCTGCGCTCCTTCGTCACCTCGACGCCCGTCGCCATCGCGGGCTGGACGCCGCCGGTCGACGGCCGGCCGGCCGCCGCCTACGCGCAGCAGACCGCGCCGCCGCTGCTCTACCCGTCGATCACCGAGGCCTGGACCGGTGGGGTGGACGAGCGATGAGCCGCGCCCTCAACCGCCGCACCTTCCTCACGAGTTCGGCCGCCGCGACCGGAGCGGTCGCCGGCGGCCTGGCCTTCGCCGCCCCCGCCTCGGCCGCCGGCGCCACGAGCGCGCCGGGCGCCGCCGCCGCGGCGGGCGCCGAACCCCGGCTGCCCGACATCGAGGTGCGGGACGAGGCACGCCGCGACCCCACCGAGGCCACGCTGGCCGAGGCGGCCGTGCTGATGCGCCGCCGGAAGCTCACCTCGACCACCCTGGTCGAGGCGTACCTCGACCGCGTCACCGCCCACGACGCCGTCTACCAGGCCTACGCCGAGGTCACCGCCGAGAGCGCGCTGGCCGCGGCCCGCGCGGCGGACCGGGGAACCGGCCCGCGCGGCGTGCTCTCCGGCATCCCGCTGTGCGTGAAGGACAACTACTTCACCAAGGACGTCCCCACCCGCTGCAACTCCCGCATCTTCGAGGACTTCGTCCCCGATCACGACGCCACGGCCGTCGCCCGGCTCGCCGCCGCCGGCGGCATCCTGCTCGGCAAGGGCCAGATGGGGCCGCTCGCCACCACCCGGGCCACCAGGCCCAACGGCGAGATCACCACGGTCAACGCCTGGACCCCGAACGACCCGTCCGTCGACCCCGGAGGCTCGTCCACCGGACCCGCCACCGCCGTCGCCGGCCGTCTCGCGTCGTCCTCCATCGGCACCCAGACCGGCGGCTCCATCGTGCTGCCCGCCAACCGGCAGAACCTGACCGGCCTCAAGCCCACCATGGGCCGTGCCTCGGTGTACGGCGTCATCCCCCTGTCGTACACCCGCGACCACGTCGGGCCGCTGGCCAGGGACGCGATGGACGCCGCCCTGATGCTGGCGGTCATGGCGGGACCCGACCCCAGGGACCCGCGCACCCTCGGCCTGCCGGCGGTGCCCGACCTGGTGACCGCCGCCACGCCCGTGGTCTCCCGTGGCCGGGTCCGGCTGCGCCGGGCCACCAGGATCGGCGTGCCGGCCGACTTCCTCGGCTCCGCGACCGAGGTGCGGCGCGCCCTGCTCGACGCACTGGACGCCATACCCGGGGTGACCCTGGTGGACGTCACCTATCCGGACGACTGGTCGCTGCTCACCGGCGCGTTCAACGGCGCCCGGCTGGCGGAGCGCACCGAGCCGTTCCGGCACTGGCTGCGCGAGGACCCGCGCACGTTCGGCGTCTCGCTGCTGTCCTGGCTCCAGGGGCTGATGCTCTCGGGCGACGAGTGGATCACCGCACAGCGCGCCAAGAACCACCTGCTGCGCGAGGTGCTCGACGGCGTGTTCGGCGAGTGCGACGTGGTCCTCCAGACCGAGGTGGTGCCGTTCGACATCCTCGGCCTGCCGGAGATCGGCTTCCCGGCCGGGTTCGTGAACGGCGTCCCGGCCGGGGTGATCCTCGGCGGCCAGCCCTACGAGGAGGACCGGCTGCTCGAGGTGGTCGCGGCCTACCAGGCGGTCACCGACTGGCACACCCGCCGCCCCGCGGACCCCACGGCCAGGGCGGCGACGCGGCTGCGCGCGGCGGCCGACGCGCCGCGGCTGACGGCCGAGGAGGTCGCCGAACAGTCGGCCTGAGCGCGGCCCCGCCGTCCGGTCCCCGGCCCACGACGCGGGCCGGACGGCGTCATGACACCATGAGGTCGCCTCACGGTGCCCGACCAGCGCGAAAGGGAGCCCATGCCCGGCACGACACTCCTGACCAGGTGCCCCGTCGTCCCCGTCGTCGTCGTCGACGACGCCGCCCAGGCGTTGCCCCTGGGCCGCGCCCTGCTCGCCGGCGGCATCGACGTCGTGGAGATCACCCTGCGCACCCGTGCGGGCCTTGACGCGATCCGGGCCCTGCGGGCGCTCCCCGACCTCCAGGTCTGCGCCGGCTCCGTGCTGGTTCCCGACCAGGTCGACCAGGTGGTGGACGCGGGTGCGGAGTTCGTGGTCAGCCCCGGCCTCTCGCGCGGCGTGCTGGAGCGGTGCCGGGCGCTCGGCGTGCCCGCGCTGCCGGGCGTCGCGACCGCGTCCGACCTGATGGTCGCGGTCGAACTCGGCCTCACCGAGGTCAAGTTCTTCCCGGCCGGCCTGCTCGGCGGCCCCGCCGGGATCAGGGCGCTGGCCGCCCCCTTCACCGGCGTCTCGTTCATGCCCTCCGGCGGCGTCAACCAGGACAACATGGCCGACTACCTCGCGCTCCCCGCCGTGCCCGCGGTCAGCGGCAGCTGGATGGTGGAGCCCGCGCTCCTCGCCGCCGGCCGCTGGGACGACGTGACCGAGCGGTCGGCCGCCGCGGTCGAGCGCGCGGCGAAGGCCTGAGGGTCGCC
>NZ_JBHXFJ010000136.1:0-4167 GCF_042722465.1 Streptomyces sp. NPDC127098 | reverse complement strand
GTACAAGGCCCGCGGCGGCTGCGCCGCCAGGCCACGCGGCCCGTGCCGCGCGAGGCCACCCTCCCCCAGCTAACGCTGGGAGGTGCCCCCAGGGGCGGGTGGGTGGGCGCGGCACCGCACGGCCGCAGGCCGACAAGGCCGCAGGCCGGCTGCCAAGGCCAAGCGCCCAGCGAAACCGCCGGCGCGCGGCCATCGCCGCCGCCCCTTACCGTCGAGGTGGGAGGTGGTGCGCCGGATGCGTCGTGGAGCCCGCTGGACCGCCGCCGTCGTCGTGGCCGTCGCCGCCGTCGTCGGCGTGGCGGCGGCGCCCGCCGCCGAGGCAGGGCAGGTCACCGACCGGGCCGACGCGGCCGCCGACCGCAACGGCCTGGGGCGCTACGACCTGCTGCTGGCGATCGGCACCGACAACCGGGCGCAGGCGCTCTCCGCCGATGTGCACTCGGGTCTCTCCGCCCCCCAGCTGGCCCGCGTGGAGGCGTCGGCCATCCGCCCGGCGCTGCGGCTCGGGGACTGGGCCGGCGCCGCGATCGGCGCCGCCGACGGCTACACCGCCGTGCGGTGGAACCAGCCGGTGCCCGAGCCGCGGCTGCGCGCCGCGCCGGCGGATCCGGGCGCGGTGGGCAGCGGCGGCGCGGACGCCGTGCTGGTGCCTATCGCGCTGATCGCCGCCGGGTTGGTGGTCGTCGGCTATCTGGCGCGGTACGGCCTGCGCCGCCGCTACCGGATGGTGCCGCTGCGCTGGTCGGGGCGGTCGACGGAGCCGCCCACCCAGTCGCACGATCCGCCGCTCGACGAACTCGACCGCCGGGCCAGGGGGTTGCTGATCGAGACCGACGACGCGGTCCGTACCCGCGCCGAGGCGTACGCGTACGCGGCGGGCGCGCCGCCGCCCGCGCTTGGCCGGGCCGCCACCCGAACGGCGGAGGCGCTGCGGATCCGCTTCCGGCTCGACGAGCCGGCACTCGAACGCAACGACCTGGAACGGCGCCGGCTGCTGGAGGAGATCGAGCTGCGCTGCGGCCAGGCCGGTGAGTTGTTGGCCGCCGCGCGGCCCGAGGTGGACGAGGCGGCGGTGCGGGCCGGGGCCGCCGAGTTGCCGGACCGGATCGCGGCGGCCGAGGAGGCGCTGCGCCGGCTGGGTGAGCGGTTCGGGCCCGCGGCCGTGGCGCCGGTGGCCGGCCATCCGGCGGCGGCCAGGACGCGCTCGGCCCGGGGAGCCGAGGCGTTGAACCGGGACGACGCCGCCGCGGCCGCGGCGCCGCTGGCGGGCGCCGGGATGCTGGTGGACGGGGTGGACCGGTGGGTGGCCGAGGTGGAGCGGGCCGCGACCGCGTTCGCCCAGGCCGCGGTGGAGACCGAGACGGACCTGGCGGAGGCCGGGGGCGAGCACGCGCTGCGCGAGGTGTCGGCGCGCGCCGCGGCCGCGCTGGCCGAGGCGCGCGCGATGGTGGCGGACGACCCGTTCGGCGCGCTGCGTCGGCTGGGCGGGGCAGACGCCGTGCTGGCGCGTGAGTTGGCCTCGCGGCGGGAGCGCGAGGATCGCAACCGCAGGGCCCGTTCGCTGTTCGAGCAGGCGCTGCTGACGGCCGCGCCCACGCTCGCCGCGGCGCAGGATCATCTGACGGCGCACCGCGAGTCGGTCGGCACGCCGGCGCGCACCCGGCTCGCGCAGGCGGCTCACCTGCTTGAGCGCTCCTGGGAGGTGGCCCACAACGACCCGGCGACGGCGCTGCCGATCGCGTGGCGGGTGGACGCCCTGGCGGTCGAGGGGCGCGCGTTGGCGCGGCGCGACACCGGCGAGTCGGGGCCGATGGCCTGATCTCTGTTCGAGCGGTGACGTGCTGGCGTATGGTCTGGCATATGCAGATGGGGGGTGATGAATGAACGGGACCAACCTGCAGCCGTGGCAGGTGATCCGGCAGGACGAGAACGGCAGCCGCTACCGCATAGGGCACTGTGCCACGCGTGCCGAGGCGCAGCGGCTCATCCAGCGCCTCCGGCTGAGCGCCGGCGCGCGCCCCGCGGACGACACCGCCCGCTATCTGGTCGAGCGCGTGGAGCCGGCGCCTCGCGCACACCCCTGACCCCCCAGACATAATCGGGTGGAAGGGACATTCGGCCCAGCACCCGACGGGGGCGCAGAGCGTGAGCACAGAACCCGGCAACCCGAACGCCCCCGGCGCGCGCGGCGAGGCGCTGCGCGTCGGCATGGTGCTGCTGGACTCCGAGGGCCGGATCCTGCTCTGGGGCCCGATGGCGGAGAAGATCCTCGGCTGGGACGCCGCCCAGGCAGTCGGACGCCCACTGACCGGCCTGATCCCCACCGACCGGCCCGTCGACCCCGGCCACGACCTGCTGGACACGCTGCTGCGCCACCGCCGCTGGACCGGCCGGCTCACCCTGAGCCACCGCGAAGGACGCCCCGTCGAGCTCCGCGCCCGCGCCGAACTGCTCGACCACCCGAACGGCACCCCGCTCGTTCTCGCCATTCTGGTCGAGAACGAGCGCCTCCGGGCCGTCGAACAGGACCTCGCCACCCTGGACGGCCTGTTCAGCGCCTCCCCACTGGGCATCGGCGTCTTCGACACCGAGCTGCGCTACACCCGGGTCAACGAGGCGCTGTCCCGGCTGGCCGGGCTGCCGGATGCCGAGCTGCTCGGCCGGACCACGCTCGACGTGCTGCCCCGGTCCATGGCCGAGCGGATCCACGGGCTGCAGACCGAGGTGCTGCGCACCGGACAGCCGGTGATCGACCTGGTCGTGCCCTCACCCGACGGGCTCGGGGCGCGCTCGGTGTCCATCGGGCGGATCACCGACCGGGCCGGCCAGCCGATGGGGGTCACCAACATCGTGCTCGACATCACCGAGCGCCGCGACGCGCAGACCAAGATCGAGCGGGCCAGGCAACGGCTCGCCCTGCTCGACGACGTCGGCGGCGCCATCGCCGACCTGCTCGACGTGCGGCGGATCGGCGAGGCCCTGGCCGGCGCCATCGTGCCCCGCTTCGCGGACCTGGCAGGCGTCGAGCTGCTGTCCCTGGTGGCCTCCGGCGGGGAGCCGCCGACCGCCCACGACCGGGCGCGGGGCCCGTTGCTCCAGGTCGGCTTCGCGACCGTCGAGCCACGCCCCGACGTGCGGCGTGCCCTGCGGCGGGGCGAGGAGACGGCCTTCGAACCGATCGGCCCCTTCCTGCGGTCGGTGCTCGACACCGGCGCGCCCTACCTCGCCGAGACCAGGGCCGAGTTGCGGGCCGCCACCGCGTACGACCCGCGCGTCGCGGAGCTGCTGCGCGAACTCGACGTCAACTCGCTGATCACCGTGCCGCTGCGGGCCCGCGGCACGGTGCTCGGGCTGCTGGTGGTCACCCGCAGCGGACACCGTCCGGCCTTCGACGGCGAGGACCTGGCGCTGGCCATGGAGCTCACCGCCCGCGCCGGGATCACGCTGGACAACGCCCGCCTCTACGCCAGGGAGCGGGACGCCGCGCTCACCCTGCAACGCAGCCTGCTGCCACGGACGTTGCCGGAGCAGCCGGGGGTGCGGTTCACGCACCGCTATCTGCCGGCCAGCCGCGGCACCGAGGTCGGCGGCGACTGGTTCGACGTGATCCCGCTGGTCGGCGGCCGGGTGGCGTTCGTCGTCGGCGACGCCACGGGACACGGGCTGCCGGCCGCCGCCGCCATGGGCCGGCTGCGGACGGCGGTGCGCACCCTGGCCGCGCTCGACCTGCCCCCGGCCCACCTGCTGGCCCGGCTCAACGACGCGGGCCGGGACATCGCGCCGAGCCTCGACGACCCGCTGCTGGCCACCTGCCTGTACGCCGAGTACGACCCGCTGAGCCGGGAGTGCCGGCTGGCCAAGGCCGGGCACCTGCCGCCGGTGCTGGTGGTCAGGGACGCGGACAGCGGCCGGTGGACCGCGAGCCCGCTCGACCTGCCGTCCGGGGCGCCGCTCGGCGTGGACGGCGTGCCGTTCGAGGAGCTGCGCGTCGACGTGCCGGAGGGCTCCGTGCTCGTGCTCTACACCGACGGGCTGCTGGAGACGAGGGACGGCGACATCCTGGCCAGAGTCGACGAGCTGTGCGAACTGCTGTGCGGATGGTGGACTTGCCCGAGCCGGGCGGGCCGACCAGCACCACCCGGGGGCCCGACGCCCCGGCGCTCACCT
>NZ_JBHXFJ010000135.1:0-4709 GCF_042722465.1 Streptomyces sp. NPDC127098 | reverse complement strand
GCCCGGTTACATTCCGAACCCGGAAGCTAAGCCTGCCAGCGCCGATGGTACTGCATGGGGGACCGTGTGGGAGAGTAGGTCGCCGCCGGACAATTGTTGAAGAAAGGGCCCCGCCAAGGTTGTTGACCTTGGCGGGGCCCTTTCCTGCTTTGTTACCGTGGCCGCCATGAGTGGTGAAGCGCGGCTGATGTGGGACGAGGGTGTCACCCGGTACGACTTCGGCCCCGGGCATCCGATGGACCCGTTGCGGCTGGATCTGACCATGCGGTTGGTCGAGGCGTTCGGACTCGACCGGCACATCGAGGTCGTCGCGGCCGAGCCGGCCGACGACGCGGCGCTGGGGCTCGTACACCAGGCCGACTACCTCGCCGCGGTGCGGCGGGCCTCCGCCGAACCTCGGGACGCAGACGAGCGGATGGGCCTCGGGACCCCGGACACGCCGGCCTTCCCCGGCATGCACGAGGCGTCCGCGCTGATCGCCGGTCAGTCACTCGCCGGCGCCGAGGACATCTGGCGCGGCGACGTCCGGCACGCCGTCAACTTCTCCGGAGGGCTGCACCACGCGATGCCCTCGGCCGCCTCCGGGTTCTGCGTCTACAACGACGCGGCAGTCGCCATCGCCAGGCTGCTGGAGCTCGGCGCCGAGCGCGTCGCCTACGTCGACCTGGACGTGCACCACGGGGACGGCGTGCAGACCGCGTTCTGGGACGACCCGAGGGTGTTGACCGTCTCCCTCCACGAGCATCCGCGGTTCCTCTTCCCCGGCACCGGACGGCCCGAGGAGAGCGGCGGGCCCACGGCACCTGGCAGCGCGGTCAACGTGGCGCTGCCAGCCGGCACTTCCGACGCCGGCTGGCAGCGGGCGCTGCATGCGGTGGTGCCCGAACTGCTCACCGAGTTCCGGCCCCAGGTGCTGGTGACCCAGCACGGGGCCGACACCCACTTCGAGGACCCCCTCGCCCACCTCACGCTCAGCCTCGACGCCCAGCGGGCCGCCGCCGAAGCCTGCCACCAGTGGGCGCACGAGCACGCCGACGGACGGTGGTTGGCTCTTGGCGGCGGCGGATACGCGATCATCGACGTCGTGCCGCGGATCTGGACGCATGTGGTCGCCATCGCGGCCCACCGGCCCATCGAGCCGGCGACGCCGACACCCGAGGAGTGGCGGTCCGCCGTGTACGCGCGGACCAGGGAGGCAGGGCCGCAGCGGATGACCGACGGGCGGCGGCCGTCCTGGCGGGGGTGGGAAGCAGGCTACGATCCGGCCGACGAGGTCGACCGGGCCGTGCTCGCCACCCGGCGGGCCGTGTTTCCGGCGCGTGGGCTGCTGCCCGAGCACTGAAGGGCGCCCCCGGGCGAGGAGGCGCGGCCGCTCCCGGGCCGTTCGCCGCTGGGGTGCTACGTCGAGGCGTCCGGGGGGCCCCGACGCGAGCGGAGGGCGTGCGCTCACATCACCGCAGGGGTGATGTGTCGACAAAACGACCCGATTCGGTCTACGTCGTCCGGAGGGCCGTGAACGGCCGCCCGCTCTCCGGGCTCACGGCTCGAACACGTCTTCAGCACCCCGCACCTCGATGCCTCACACCTGTTTCCCGGCTTCCCCACGCGTGGCCGGCCTGGGGTGCGGCCGCGGCCGGCCGTCGGGCGGTCGGCGCAGGTCAGCCGGGGAGTCAGGGCGCGGAACCACGAGACGTCGGAGGGCCACCGGGGTTGGCGGGGCGGGCGAGGGGCAGCGTCCACACAGCGGTTCCATCCGCTGACTCCCGCCGAGCCCGCCACGGTGAACCGCTCGCGCGCTATGTGCTCAAACGGGCTTCTCTGTCACGTTAAGAGCCCGCTCGCTGTAAACGGCCGGTTGGGGCACCTCTTCCCCACTCGCATCACCCGCCCCTAATCTGGGGAGGAGCGCACATGCGAGAGGGAGTCACCGGAGGGGAAGCCGGTGTCCGACATGTGCGGAAGGTCAGGTGTTACATGGCTGCTGAAAGGCTTCTGAGCGAGGCCAAGTTCCTGACCGTGGCGGAGGTCGCCGCGGTGATGCGAGTCTCCAAGATGACCGTGTACCGGCTGGTGCACGCCGGTCATCTGCCCGCGATCCGGGTGGGAAGGTCCTTCCGGGTTCCCGAGCAGGCGGTTCACGAGTACCTCCGGGAGTCCTTCGTCGGCGTCGAAAGCGCCTGACGAGGGGCGGTGCCCTTCGACGCCCCTCGATTAACCCGTATCACTCGGTGACCGGTAGGCTGACCCCATGTAGGTCGTGTGGGCTCGGACGCCCCGCACCGAGTAAACGAAGTGAGCGAGGGTAGTCGTGGGCTCTGTTATCAAGAAGCGGCGCAAGCGGATGGCGAAGAAGAAGCACCGCAAGCTGCTGAAGCGTACGCGCGTGCAGCGCCGCAACAAGAAGTGAGCGAGCGCCGCTGATTCGGCCCTCCCGTCCGTGGCGACGGGAGGGCCCCATGCGTTTCCGGAGTGGGGTGGCGCTTGTGGGCAGGACCGTGCTCGTGACCGGTGCCGCCCGGCAGTTGAGCGGGCGGTTCGTGCGTGGCATCAGGCACGATCCGGAGGTGAGCCGGGTCGTCGGCGTGGACACGCGCCGACCCGGCTACCCGCTCGGCGACATGCGGTTCGTGCGGGCCGACATCCGGCAGCCGTCGATCGCGACGGTGCTCGCCGAGCACCGGGTCGACACCGTGGTGCACCTGGACGTCCAGGGGGTCGCGGCCTCGCCCGGCGTGGGCCGTGCCGCGGTGAAGGAGCGCAACGTGTTGGGCACGCTCCAGCTGTTGGGCGCCTGCCAGAAGGTGCCGGGGCTGCGGCGGCTCGTCGTCGCGTCGAGCACCCAGGTCTACGGCAGCGGGGCCCGCGATCCCGCGGTGGTCTCGGAGAGCGCCCCGGAGCGGCCCCAGCCGGGCGGCGGGTTCGCCCAGGACGTGGTCGAGGTCGAGGGCTATGTGCGGGGGTTCGGGCGGCGGCGGCCGGACGTCGCGGTGACCGTGCTGCGGTTCGCGCACCTGCTGGGGCCCGGCGCGGAGTCGGCGCTCGGCGCGTACTTCCGGCTTCCGGTGCTGCCCACGGTGCTGGGCTTCGACCCCCGGCTGCAGTTCGTGCACGAGCACGACGCCGTCGAGGTGCTGGCGGCCGCGGTGCGCGACCCGGCGCTCGTCGGCACGTTCAACGTGGCCGGGGACGGCGTGCTGCTGCTCTCGCAGGCGGCGCGGCGACTCGGCCGGCCCACGGTGCCGGTGGCCGGCCCGCTGACGCCCTGGCTCGGGATGGTGCTGCGGGCGGCCGGCGTGGACGGGATATCCGGCGAGCAGTTCAGGGCCCTGGTGCACGGTCGGGTGGTCAGCACGGCGCGGTTGCGGGCGGCGCTCGGCGGCCCGTTGGAGTACTCGACGGCCGACGCGTTCGTGGACTTCGCCGCGGCGCACGGCCCAGGGCTGCTGGCCCCCGAGCGGGTGGGGCGGGCCCTTGACCGGATGGAAGGGGCGCTGCGGCATGGCTGACGCCAAGGTCATTCCGATCGGACCGGTCGGGGAGGGCGGCGGCCGGCGATCCCGGGACGAGCGAGACGAGGGGGAGGCGGCGGCCGGCGAGGCGTCGTTGACGTCGCTGGCCGGGAAGGTCGCGGAGCGCGGGGCTGGCGGCGGGCTCGACCAGGCGCTGGCGCGGAGCTTCGCCTTCCTGCGACGCCGGCTCACCGGCGACTACGAGGTCGACGACTTCGGCTTCGACCAGGACCTGACGGACGAGGTGCTGCTGCGGCTGCTGCGGCCGGTGTTCGAGCGGTACTTCCGGGTCGAGGTGCGGGGGATCGAGAACATACCGACCGACGGCGGCGCGTTGATCGTCGCGAACCACTCGGGCACGCTGCCGTGGGACGGGCTGATGTTGCAGGTGGCGGTGCGGGACCGGCACCCGGCCGAGCGACATCTGCGACTGCTCGGCGCGGACCTGGTGTTCCAGCTGCCGGTGGTCAACGAGCTGGCGCGGAAGGCGGGGCACACGCTGGCGTGCGCGGAGGACGCGCAGGAGCTACTTGAGCGTGGCGAGTTGGTCGGCGTGATGCCGGAGGGGTTCAAGGGGCTCGGTAAGCCGTTCGCCGACCGGTACCGGCTGCAGCGCTTCGGGCGCGGTGGCTTCGTGGCGACGGCGCTGCGGGCGCGGGTGCCGATCGTGCCGTGCTCGATAGTGGGGGCCGAGGAGATCCACCCGATGGTGGGGAACTCCCGGGTGCTGGCGCGGCTGTTCGGCCTGCCGTACTTCCCGGTGACGCCGACGTTCCCCTGGCTCGGACCGCTGGGCGCGGTGCCGCTGCCGACGAAGTGGACCATCCAGTTCGGGGAGCCGCTGGAGACCAGGGACCAGCCGCCGGAGGCGGCGGAGGACCCGATGCTGATGTTCCAACTGACGGACCAGGTGCGGGAGACGATTCAGCACACCCTCTACAAGCTCCTGGTGGCGCGGCGGTCGGTGTTCTTCTGACGGTCTCCATCGGCGGGGCCTGACCCGGCTGGGCCGGGTTTTCTCCCACCCACCGCCCTTCTCCGCGCTTCGCGCGGAGCGCCCTGGCGGGCGCCCGCCAGGGGGCCGCTCCTGGCCGGGTGCCGGGTCACGGGCCTGGCGGCCCGATGCCGGCGAGCGGGCCCTGCGGCGAAGTCGCCTGGGCCTGGCGGCCTGCGGCCCGGCGCCTGCGGCGCAGCCACCGG
>NZ_JBHXFJ010000134.1:0-4786 GCF_042722465.1 Streptomyces sp. NPDC127098 | reverse complement strand
GCATTCGGTACGGCTCGGTACGGCCGTGAGAACAGACAAAAGGGCCGGGTCACACCCGCGTGACCCGTGCCCCTGGTCTGCTCGTGGGCCTCGGTGGTCGGCGTCAGTCGCGCCGGCGCCCTAGGCCGTCTTGCGGCTGTCGCGCGGATGCACCGCGATGTTCATCGCACCGGAGCGCAGGACGGCCAGCCGCTCGGCCAGCACCTCCTCGAGCTCCTCTCGGGTGCGGCGCTCCATCAGCATGTCCCAGTGCGTACGCGCGGGCTTGGCCTTCTTCTCCTCCGGTCCCTCGCCGTCCACCAACAGGGCCTGAGAGCCGCATACCTTGCATTCCCACTCCGGCGGAATCTCGGCCTCCACCGAGAACGGCATCTCGAATCGATGGCCGTTCCGGCATGCGTACTCCACCGCCTGCCGCGGCGCCAGGTCAATGCCGCGGTCCGTCTCGTAGCTGGTCACCACGAGCCGCGTGCCGCGAAGAGCTCGCTCACTCATGAATCGTGCCTCCCGGGCTGGTCGCCCACAGGACAGGTGTCGCTGTCGTCATCATCAGGTCAACGTCCGGTCGGCGGTGAAGATTCCCGTTGCGGGTCATGCGTCGCCCGTCGTACCGCCCCTTCTTGTACCCACCGGCGTCCGGTTTGTCACATCTGACAGGAGATGTCACCCGGCGTCCGCACAGGATGGCCCGGGGTAACGGCTCATCCGGCGGGACCGAAGGCGAAGGATACCCGCCCCGCGCCGCTCCTCGAAATCCATTCCGGATTCCGTCTCCCGGATGGCGAAGATCCGCAGGAAGAACTGGGCCAGCGGGCCGATGGCCACCGCGTACACCACCGTGCCCACCCCGGCCGTGCCGCCCAGCAACACGCCGCTGACCAGCACCGTCACCTCCAGGGCCGTGCGCATCAGGCGGATGGACCGACCGGTGATCCGGTGCAGCGCGGTCATCAGCCCGTCCCGTGGTCCGGGGCCGAACCTGGCCGATATGTACAGGCCCGTGGCGGCGCCATTGAGCACGACGGCGCCCAGCATCAGGGGGACACGCGCCCCGAGGGCCGTCACCTCGGGAAGTAGCCGCAGCGTCAGGTCCATCGTGGTGCCGATGAGCAGCACGTTGGAGAGCGTGCCGAGGCCGGGCCGTTCCCGCAGCGGGATCCACAGCAGCAGCACCAGCGCGCCCGTGATGTTCACCACCATGCCGATGGAGAGCCCGGTGTGCTCCGCCACCCCCTGGTGGAACACGTCCCAGGGGTCGAGCCCCAGCCCGGCCCGCACCATCAGCGCCATGCTGGCGCCGTAGAGCGTCAGCCCGCCGTACAGCTGGAGGAGGCGGCGCGGTATTCGCTTGTTCAACACTGCTCCCGTCGATCGGATCCCGCTGGCACGAGTGGCCTGGTGCATGTCACCCTGTGGCCTGACTGGACCCGTGAACCATGGCCAATCCCCGAAAGGTGGACTGATTTCGTGCCCCAGTGGACCTCGACCATCGGTGCCGGCCAGCTCGCCCGGCTGCTCAACTCCGGTGAAGGCCATCAGTCGACGACCGGGCCGCGGCGCCAGCCCGCCTACCGCGCGCTGGCCGACGGGATCCGGCTGCTGGTCCTCGAAGGCCGGGTGCCCGTCGCCGCCAGGCTGCCCGCCGAGCGCGAGCTGGCCGGGGCGTTGGCGGTCAGCCGGACCACCGTGGCCACCGCCTTCGAGGCGCTACGCGGTGACGGCTTCCTGGAGTCGCGCCGGGGCTCCGGCAGTTGGACGGCCGTGCCGCCCGGCAGGCCGCTGCCGGGCCGGGCGCTGGAACCGCTGCCGCCGGACGCGGCAGGTCGCGTCATCGACCTGGGCTGCGCCGCGCTGCCGGCCCCCGAGCCCTGGCTCACCCGCGCCTTCCAGGCCGCGCTGACGGCGGTGGCGCCGGCCGCCAGGACCCACGGGGACTTCCCGGCCGGGCTCGCCGAGCTCCGGCAGGCCATCGCCGACCGCTACACGGCCCGCGGGGTGCCCACCATGCCGGAGCAGATCATGGTCACCACCGGCGCCATGGGCGGGGTCGGCGCCGTCTGCCGGCTCTTCGTCGCGCACGGCGAGCGGGTGGCGATGGAGCACCCGTCCTACGCCAACGTCCTCCAACTGCTGCGGGAGGCCGGTGCCCGCCTGGTGCCGGTCCCGATGGCCGACGGTCTCGCCGGCTGGGAGCTGCCGCTCTGGCGCCGGGTCCTGAAGGAGGCCGCGCCGCGCCTGGCCTACGTGGTCGCCGACTTCCACAACCCCACCGGCGTGCTGGCCACCGAGGAGCAGCGCCGCGAGCTGGTGGCGGCGGCCCGCGCCGCCGGCACGCTGCTCGTGGTCGACGAGACGATGGCGGATCTCGCGCTCGACACCGAGCCCGACGCGCCACCGCCACGGCCGGTCAGCGCCTTCGACCACGGCGGCGCCACGGTGATCACGGTCGGCTCGGCGAGCAAGAGCTTCTGGGCCGGGCTGCGCATCGGCTGGGTGCGGGCCGCCCCCGAGGTGATCCGCAGCCTGGTCGCCGCCCGCGCCTACGCCGACCTGGGCAGCCCGGTGATGGAGCAGCTCGCGCTGCACTGGCTGCTGACCGAGGGCGGCTGGGAGGAGGCGCTGACCCTGCGCCGCGCCGAGATCCGCGCCAGCCGCGACGCGGTCGTGGCCGCGCTCCGCGCGCACCTGCCGGACTGGGAGTTCACCGTACCGACCGGCGGCCTCGCGCTGTGGGTGCGCACCGGTGGCCTGTCCGGCTCCCGTGTCGCCGACGTGGCGGAGCGGCTCGGCGTTCGGGTGCCGTCCGGGCCGCGCTTCGGCGTGGACGGCGCGTTCGAGGGCTACGTTCGGGTGCCGTTCACCGTCAGCGGCCCGCTCGCCACCGAGGCCGCCATCCGGCTGGCCGCCGCGGCCCGCCTGGTCGCCGAGGACACCACCCCCGCCCTCCAGACCCCGGCCGGCTACACCACCTGATCGGCGGGCCTTGGGCCTAGTCCTTGGCGTCGGCGTAGCACTCGACGACCGCCGTGGTCAGCGGGAAGCGGACGGGGGTGGGCCCGAACGTGAGGTGGCCCGCCGAGGCGGCCGCGGCGTGGACGGCCTCGACGACGGCCGCGGCCTCCTCGGCCGGACAGTGCACGATCACCTCGTCGTGCTGGAAGAAGACCAACTCGGCGGCCATGTCCCACAGGGAACCGCGCAGGGCGGCCAGCATCAGCAGCGCCCACTCCGCCGCGCTGCCCTGCACCACGAAGTTCCGGGTGAACCGGCCGCGCGCCCGGGCCGACGAGGAGCCCTGGCCGACCGGCTCCGCCCGGTCCTCCGGGGGGATCCCGGCGTCGGCCGGGGGACAGGTGCGGCCCAGCCAGGTCCGCACCAGGCCGCCCTGCTCGCCGACCCTGGCCGCCTCGTCCACATGGCCGACCGCCGCCGGGAAGCGGCGCCGCAGCGCCGCGAGGTGCAGCAGCCCGTCGCCCGAGGTCTGCCCGTAGATCGCGCCGAGCAGCGCGAGCTTGGCCGCCGCGCGGTCACCCGAGAACCCGCCGTGGGCCAGCGCCGTGTACAGATCGTCGGCCGCGCCGGCCGCGGCCATCAGGCCGCGGTCCCGGGAGACCGCGGCCAGCACCCGCGGCTCCAACTGGGCCGCGTCCGCCACCACCAGGCGCCACCCCGGGTCCGCGACCACCGCGCGCCGCACCACCCGGGGGATCTGCAGCGCCCCGCCGCCGTTGGTGGTCCAGCGACCCGAGGGCGTGCCGCCCGGGACGTACTCGGTGCGGAAGCGCCCGTCGCGCACCCACGAGCGCAGCCAGGACCAGCCGTGCGCGGTGTGGATCCGGTACAGCCGCTTGTACTCCAGGAGCGGGGCCACCGCCGGATGGTCGACCTCCCGCAGCTCCCAGGCCCGGGTGGACGACAGCCGGATGCCGGCCCCGGCGAACGCCCTGATCACCTCGGCCGGCAGGTCGGGCCGCACGCGCGCCCCGGGGCCGAAGGCCGCCGACACCTCCTCGGCCAGCTCGGCGAGCCGCGCCGGCTGGGCGCCGCCCGGGTAGCGCCGGCCGAGCAACTCGTCGAGCAGGCGCAGGTGGACGTCCGCGCGCCACGGCAGCCCGGCCCCGCCCATCTCGGCCGCCACCAGGGTGCCGGCCGACTCGGCGGCGATCAGCAGCCGCATCCGCTCCGGGTACGCCACCGAGCCGGCACGCGCCAACTGCCCGGCGTACACCTCGAGGAGGGCGACCAGGGGGTCGGCGGTGGCCGGCAGCGGGGCGGGGCCCGCGTCGAACAGCGAGGGCTGGGCCGAGTCCGCCGCGGTCGGCCGGGGGTCGTCCGGCACCGGAAGACCGTGCAACCTGGCGAAGGCCGCACTCAGCGAGCGCGGCAGCCCGTACCCGCCCTCATGGCCGAGGAGCAGCGCCTCGGCCGCCTCAACGTCGTAGCAGCGGGGGACCCGGAGCCCGGCCGCGAGGAGGCGGGGGTAGACGCTCGCGGTCGACCGCCAGACCCAGCGGGCCACCCCGGGCCGCGCCCTGACCGCCTCGGCGGGGCCCGGCTCCACCGTGACGGGGCCGGCGGGGCGCCCGGCCTCGTCGAGCGCGCACACCCGGACCGAGCCGTCGGGGTACTCCGCCAGGGCGTGTCTGCCGCTCACCGACCTTTCCTCGCTCATGTGCGCGAGTCTGGCAGTCGCCACTGACATTGATGGTGATACTCGGGTTCCGGTGGTCGTGGCTCTGCCACTGACTGACGCCCTGCTGGGTTGTCTTCGTGTTGTTCTGTCCGG
>NZ_JBHXFJ010000133.1:0-5174 GCF_042722465.1 Streptomyces sp. NPDC127098 | reverse complement strand
GGCTCCCCCACCCACCCGCCCTTCTCGGCTCCGCCGGGCCGGCCGCCGGCCGGCTCGCAACGGCGCGGCGGCCATCGGCCGGCGAGGACAGGGCTCCCCCACCCACCCGCCCTTCCCGGCTCCGCCGGTGCGCCGTGGGCGCTTTATCGTTTGCCGTGGGGCGGGGTGGTCGGGTAGGAAGCTCGCATGTTGAGGGGCAAGAAGGTCGGGCTCAGGGCTCGGCACGAGGAGGACATCCCGATCCTGCGGGCCGAGCTCTACGACGACGTGGTCAACGGCTCGCGGGCCGAGGGCCGGCCCTGGCGGCCGATCACGCCCGGCTCGAACGACGCGCGGCTCGTGGTGGACGACACCGTGGAGAGCAACGTCCCGTTCTCCGTGGTGGAGCTGGAGGACGACACGCTGGTCGGCACCGCGAACCTGTGGGGCATCGACAACCACAGCCGGTCGGCGCACGTCGGTCTCGGACTGCTGCCGGCCGCCCGTGGCAAGGGCTACGGCACCGACGTGGTGGCGGTGCTGTGCCACTACGGCTTCGTCGTGCGCGGCCTGCACCGGCTGCAGATCGAGACGCTGTCGGACAACGTCGCGATGCTGACCGCCGCCGAGCGCAACGGCTTCGTCCGCGAGGGCGTGCTGCGTTCCTCGGCGTGGGTGCTGGGCGAGTTCCTGGACGAGGTGCTGCTCGGGCTCCTCGCCCAGGAGTGGAAGCCGGACTCGACGGGCTAGCCCGCATGGGCCAGTAGCGTGCCGTCGTCGTCCGGGTCGTAGAGGAGGACGCGGTCGGGGCGGGGGGTGGCGTGGGCGGTCGTGCCCGGGCGGGCGTCGGCGTCCTCGGGGATGACGGCCTGGACCGTGCCGGCGGGGCCCTCCAGGGTGACCAGCTGGCTGCTGCCCAGGTTCTCCACGACCGTTATCTCGCCCGAGACGGCGTCCGCCGCGGGGCCCGCGACCAGCCGCACGTACTCGGGGCGGATGCCGTAGACCACCGGCGTGCCCCCCGGCAGGGCGGCCACGGCCGCCGGTGCCGGCAGCCGCGCGTCGCCGACCTGGACGTGGCCGTCGGCCGTGACGGTGCCGGCGAGTAGGTTCATCGGGGTGGAGCCGATGAACGAGGCGACGAAGGTGTTGGCGGGGCGGCGGAACACCTCCGTCGGGGTGCCGACCTGGCGGACCCGGCCGTCGGAGAGCACCGCGATCCGGTCGGCGAGTGCCAGCGCCTCCGCCTGGTCGTGGGTGACGAAGACGGTGGTGACGGCCAGCTCCCGTTGCAGCCGCTTCAGGAAGGTGCGTGCCTCGAGGCGCATCCTGGCGTCCAGGTTGGACAGCGGCTCGTCGAAGAGGAAGACCTTCGGGTGGCAGGCCATTGCCCGCGCGAGGGCGACCCGCTGCTGCTGGCCACCGGACAACTGCCCGGGCCGTCGGTCGAGTTGCTTGGCGAGACCGAGCTGGCCCGCCGTGTCGGCCGCCCTGGCGCGCCGTTCGGCGGTCGGGACGCGGCGGATCCGCAGGGGGTAGGCGACGTTGTCGGTGACGGTCATGTGCGGGAAGAGCGCGTAGTCCTGGAAGACCATGGCCACGTCGCGCCGCCCCGGCGGCAGCCGGGTCACGTCGGCGCCGCCGATGGCGACCGTGCCGGCCGTGGCCTGCTCGAGTCCCGCGACGGTGCGCAGGATCGTGGTCTTGCCGCAGCCGGAGGGGCCGAGCAGGGCGAAGAACTCGCCGTCGGCGATAGTCAGTTCGAGGGAGTCGAGGGCGCGGACGCCGCCCGGGTAGTCCTTGGTGAGTCCGGTCAGTTCGATCGCCGCCATCAGCGCTTGATCCCTCCGTGGAAGCGGAACCCGTACCGGGACGAGACGAACAGGAACATCAGCACCACCGGCAGCGAGTAGAGCAGCGAGAAGGTGGAGATCAGGGCCAGGTCCGGCTGCCCGCCCTCGGTGTAGAAGGTGTACATCACCACGGCCGCCGGGGACTTCTCCGGCGAGCGCAGCAGCAGGAAGGGGACGAGGAAGTTGCCCCACACCTGGGCGACCGACCAGACGCCGATGGTGGCGAGGCCCGGCCTGATCAGTGGGACGACGAGGTGCCGGACGATCTGCAGCGGTGAGGCGCCGAAGACGCGGGCGGACTCCTCGTAGGAGGCGGGCGTGGCGTCGGTGAAGTCCTTGAGGATGAAGATCGCGCTGGGCAGCAGCCCGCCGGTGAGCACCAGGATGACGCCCAACTGGGAGTCGATGAGGTCGAGTTCGTAGGCGAGGTTGAACAGCGGAACCATGGCGGCGGTGCCGGTGACGATGGACGACAGCAGCAGCAGGGCGTACAGCAGCGCGTCGCGGCCCGGGAGCCGGACCCGGCTGAGGGCGTAGGCGGCCAGCGCGCCCAGCGTCACCACCAGGGCACCGGTGCCGGCGGCCAGCAGCACGGAGTTCCGCAGGGAGCGCAGCGCGTTCTCGTTCTCCAGCAGCTCGCGGACGTTGGCCAGGGTGAACTCGGGCAGCGAGGCGGCGATCTCGGGGGTGCGGTCGAAGGGGGTGGTGGCCAGCCACAGCAGGGGCAGCGCGAAGAACGCGAGCACCAGGCTGAGCAGCGTGTAGCGGCCGACGTGGGCCAGCAGTTCGCGGGGGCTCACGCGGCACGCTCCCGCCGGCGCAGCAGCCGCACGTAGACGAGCGCGATCACCAGGTTGATGAGCAGCATCAGCACCGAGAGGGCGGCGCCGTAGCCGAGTTCGCCGTTGAACAGCGCCGTCCGGTAGATGAAGACGGGCATGATCTCGGTCTCGTCGCCCGGGCCGCCGCCGGTGAGCAGGAAGGGCGTGAAGTCGTTGAACGTCCAGAGGCTGATCAGCAGCAGGTTGGTGAGGACGTGGCCCCGGATGCGGGGCAGCACGACGTCCCGCAGCTGGTGCCAGGCGGAGGCGCCGGCAAGACGCGCGGTCTCAAGATGGGAGGGCGGCACGGAGCCGAGCGCGGCGGCGTAGAGCATCATCGAGAAGGCGGTGCCGCGCCAGATGTTGAAGACGATGATGGCCGCCATGGGGTGCTCGACCAGCCAGGCCGTGCCGGGCGTGCCGAGGAGCGCGTTGAGGGTGCCGTCCTCGCGGTCGAGCAGCGCGATCCACAGGAACGCCACGACGGAGCCCGGCAGGATCCAGGCGAGCAGCACCAGCGCCTCGACCAACCGCCGTAGCGCGCCGCGTCGTTCGCGCAGCAGCCAGGCGATGGTGAAGCCGAGGACGGCCTGGCCGAGGACGGCGGAGCCGAGGACGAACTGCAGGGTGAGTCCGAGCGAGTGGCTGAACTGCTCCTCGTCCAGGGCGCGTCGGACGTTGTCGAGGCCGGTGAAGGCGGGCTCGGCGGCGGCCAGGCCGGTGAGCCGGTAGTCGGTCAGGCCCAGGTAGACGGTCCACAGGGCGGGGAAGACGAGGAAGCCGGCGATCAGCAGCAGGGCCGGCGCGACGAACGCGGCCGCGCGGGCCCTGCCGAGCCCGGCGGCGTCAGCCGGCACCGCCGACGACCTCCTCGAGTGCCGTGGCGTAGTCGTCGGCGGCCTCCCGGGGCGTGCGCTCGCCGGCGGCGACGGCACCGGTGGCTCCCTGGAGCAGCACCGACACCTGGGGGTACTCGGCGAGCGGCGGCCGGAAGGAGGTCAGCGGCAGCACCTCGTCGGCGATGAAGGAGAGCATCGGGTCGTCGGCGAGCACGGTGGCGTTGACGTCCTCGCGGGCGGTGATCCGGGCGCTGTCCTCGGCGGCGGCCGTGATGGCCTCGGCGGAGTTCATGAAGGTCAGCAGCTCGTAGGCGAGTTCGGCGTGGTCGCTGGCGGGGTTGACGGCGCGCACGCTGCCGCCCGACATGCTGACGAAGTCCCGGCCCTCGACGCCCTGCCCCGGCGCGGTGGCGGGGATGAGGGCCCAGCCGACGGTCTCGTCGCGGTCGGCCATCGGGGCCGTGCCGCCGTCGGGGTTGAGCACGCTGCGCCAGAAGTAGTCGCCCTCGATGAGGATGCCGATCTCGTCGTCGGCGAACTTCTGGAACGACCGGTCGCGGCCCTGGGCCTCCTGCTGGAGCACGGGGTCGCCCAGGCCGCCGTCGTAGACGTCCGCGTAGAGCTGGAGGGCGGCGACGAGCCCGTCGCTCGCGCCGGTCCAGCCGGCGGCGTCGTCGTGGACGGCCTCGCCGGCGCCGGCGAGCAGCGGCAGCAGGCCCTGCATGGTGGTGGCCTCGCCCATGGTGGTGCCGGCGTTGAGCTGGATCGGGGTGACGCCGTCGAGTTCGCTCAACGCCTCGGCGGCGTCGAGGAGTTCATCCCAACTGGTGGGCTGCCAGTCGTCGGTGGGCAGCCCGGCCTCCGCGAACAGCTCCTTGTTGTAGAACAGCACCCGGCCGTCGGTGCCGAACGGGATGCCGTACAACTGGTCCTCGTAGGAGGCGAGTTGCTGGACGGCCTCGGGTATCTGCGCCCAGCCCTCCCAGTTGGTGTCGGGCAGCGGCTCCAGGTAGCCGGCCTGGGCGAACTCGCCGACCCAGATGCCGTCCAGCGTCATGATGTCGGGACCTGAACCGGCCTGGAGGTCGAGCGCCAGCCTGGTCTTGAACTGCTCGTCGTCGACGCCGCTGGGCTCGAACTCGACGTCCACCTCGACGCCGGCGGCCCGCTGTTCCTCCTCGAAGGCGGGGATCACCCAGTCCTCGATCCAGGCCGCCTCCTCGGTGTTCTTGCCGTCGCGCACCGCGTTGGCCGAGATGGTCAGGTGGACGGCGTCCCCGTCGCCGTCCGCGTCGGATCCTCCGCAGGCGGCGAGCGTGGCGGCGAGGACCGCCGTCCCGGTGAGTACTCCGGCTCGTCTGGTCAGCGTTCCCATCACCCATCTCCTCATCGAGACGACGCGGTACGGCTTATTGATCAGTACCCGACAAGGTGCCCCCCGTAAAACCTGGGCGCTGCCGCGCCGGTGAGCCGCGCTGGCGCCGTGGCACCACGGCGCGCTGGCGCGGTGGCGACGGCCGGTGGCGCCACCGGGCCTCCGGCCCGGACCCGGGCGAGCGCGCCGGCCGGTGGCCGGCGCGGCTGCGCAGCGGCTGCCGCCGCGGGCGGGCCCCGACGCGGCCGAGGCCCAGCGGCGCCTGCGGCGCCCGTAGGCCGCGCCCACCCGACCGGCCCTCCGGCGA
>NZ_JBHXFJ010000132.1:0-5401 GCF_042722465.1 Streptomyces sp. NPDC127098 | reverse complement strand
CCCGGGCACCGGGCGCGCGGAGCGCGCCGGTGACCCGGGCCTGGCGGCCGCCGCACCCGCACAGCGCCCAGCGAAACCGCACCAGCGCCGAGCGCCAGCGGACCCGGCTACCCCCTGGCCGCTTCGAAGAAGCTCCAGGCCGCCATGACCACCATCACGCCCGCCGCGATCTTGGTGATCAGCGTCAGCGGCACCCGCTTCAGCAGCGCCTGGCCGCCCATGATGCCGAGGCCGGCCACGGCCCACAGGGCCAGGACCGCGCCGACGCCGACCGAGACGGGGTCGTCGTAGCGCGCGGCCAGGTTGGCCGTCATGATCTGGGTGAGGTCGCCGAACTCGGCGACCAGGATGAGGGTGAAGCCGCTGCCCGCCACCTTCCAGAAGGACGGGTCGGACGGCTCCTTGATCTCCTCTTCGTCCTCGTCGTCCTTCTTCAGCACCTCCCGCAGCAGCATCGCCGCGCCGGCCAGGAAGAGCACGCCGACCACGATCTGCAGGGGGCGCTGCGGAAGCAGCGTCAGGACGCTGCCGGCGGCCACGGCGAGCACCACGTGCACCACGAAGGCCGCGGCGACGCCGGCGAAGACGTAGGAACCTCGGAAACGGGTGCCGAGCACCAGACCGGCGAGCGCGGTCTTGTCCGGTAGCTCGGCGAGGAAGATGATGCCGAACACGACAGCGGCGACGGCGAAACTGAACACGGCAATCCTCGAAACTCTCGGGCCGCCGTGCCGGAGGTTCCCGCGGGGAGGCGGACTTCGGCACGGCAGCGTCCATGACACTGCTGGCCGAAGGTCTCGCTGGCGGACCGCCGCGCGAGGCGGCGGGGGTCCGCTCCGGGCGCCGGGCCCCTCCCGTGCGATGCCGAGGCATCCGTGGGCGGGCCAGTATGTCGACGGTCCGGCGAAGAGCTACTCCCCTTCAGACTCGAACACTCTATACGAGACGCCCGGAAGCGGAGAATCCGGGCCGCTACTCGCCGCCGGCGGTGGCGAGGGCGGCGAACGGCACGGTGAAGCAGCCCACCCGGTCGCCCGCCGTGCCGTCGGGTTCCGTGGCCCGCTCGTGCAGCACCACGGAGGCGGCCTCGCCCGGCCGGAACAGCCACTCGTGCTCGGAGGTCGCAATGCCGGCGCCGTCCACGTCGGCGGTGAAGTCGAGCCACACCTCGTTCTCCGGGTCGACCGAGCCCGGCTCGTTCTGGTAGTGGCTGCCGGCCGCCTCGGGGTCGGCGCCGCACGGCGCGACGTGGACGTGGGTGCCGTAGGTCTGTCCCGGCACCAGGCCCCGCGCCGACACCTCGACGGTCAGGGCGCCGTCCACGACGTACTCGGTGACCGTGATGTGCGCGCCGGGTGGCACGAGGTCCGTGTCGTAGCTGACGGCCCTGGGCGCCTCGCCGGTGCCGGCCGTCGCGAACTGGGTGCCGGTGCGCAGCCAGTAGTCGCCGCCCGCGGCGGCCGCCGCGGATCCGGCCGTGGCCAGTGCCACGGTGAGTGCGACCGCGCTGGTCGTCCGTGCTCTCATCACTCGTGCTCCCTGCTCGTGGGGGGTGGGGGTGGGGGGGGGATGGCACCCCGCGCGATCACCCTGCCCAGGCCGGTGACGAGATGCCCGCCACACGCACCCGTGTACACCGTGTGGGGGACCCAGGCGTACTCTTGGCGGCGGAACCACTGTGGTCGGAAGACGCGTCCCAGCCAGGTACCAGGTACACATCACAGAGCGCGTCATCAGGGGAAACGGGGAGCGGCACGGTGCAGGAGACGTTGGGGGTGCTGCTCTACGCTCCATGGATCTACGTGGTCGTGGCGGCGTCCATCCTGCTGGACGTCTTCGTGCCGGTGCTGCCCAGCGGAGCGCTGGTGGTGACCGCGGCCACGGTGGCGGCCGGCACGGCTGTCGACGTCGCGGGGCTGCCCTCGCCCACCGCCAACCCGCACCTGCCGCAGATCTTCCTGCTCGGTGCCTGCGCCATCACCGCGTCCTTCGTCGGCGACCTGCTGGCGTACGGTCTCGCGCTGCGCGGCGGTCGTCGCTTCGGTGGCGCGATCGCCCGGTCGCGGCGGCTCACCGCGGCCCAGGAGCGCCTCGACTCGGCGCTGCGGCGTGGCGGCGGGCCGCTGGTGGTGCTGGCGCGGTTCGCGCCGGCGGGGCGCGCGGTGGTGAGCCTGGGCGCTGGGGTGTCGCGCCGCCGGAAGCGTGAGTTCCTGCCGTGGTCGGCGCTGGCGGCCGTGGTGTGGACGGGGTACAGCGTCGGTATCGGCTATCTGGGCGGCCAGCTGCTCGGCGCGAGCTGGTTCAGCACCGGTCTCTCCGTGGTGGCGCTGCTGGCCGCCGGCCTGGTGGCCGCCCGCCTGCTGCGTCCGGCGCCGGTGGCCGAGCCGGTCGCGGTGCCGGCCCCTGTGGAGCCGGGCGTCTCCTGACCGCGCCGGGCGCGCGACAGGGGCCGGACCTCTCGGCCCGGCCCCGCGAGGCGCTTCGTCAGGTGAGGCGGCCTATGCCGCCATACCAGGAGACGTCGGCGTGGCTTGGCCGCTCCGCCTCGGGGACGGTGGCGCGCCAGTCGGAGACGACCTGGATGCCGGGGTCGACCAGTTCCATGCCGTCGAAGAACTCGGCGAACCGCTCCCTGGTGCGGAGCGTGAGCGGCACGCCCTGGGCGCGGTAGGCGTGCTGGACGCCCATCGCGGCCTCGGGGGCGATGTCGGCGGTGGCATGCGACAGGATGAAGTGGCTGCCGGCCGGGACGGCCTCGCGCAGGGTGCGGACGATGCCGGCGGGGTCCTCGTCGTCGCCGACGAAGTGCAGCACGGCGACGGCCAGCACGCCCACCGGCTGGTCGAAGTCGATCAGCGCGCGGGTCTTCTCGTTCTCGAGGATGACGCGGGGGTCGCGGATGTCGCCCTGGATGACGGCGGTCCTGGCGTCCTTGGCGAGCAGCGCGCTGCCGTGCACGAGCACGATGGGGTCGTTGTCGACGTAGAGGACGCGCGCGTCGGGGTCCTCGGCCTGGGCGACCTGGTGCACGTTCTCGGCGGTGGGCAGGCCGGAACCGAGGTCGAGGAACTGCCGTACGCCGGCCTGCCGGACCAGGTGGCGGACGGCCCGGCCGAGGAACTTGCGGTTCTCGCGGGCCGCGGTGCGCAGCATGGGGAACGAGGACAGCGCCTTCTCGGCCGCCTCGCCGTCGACCTCGTAGTGATCCTTGCCGCCCAGCAGGTAGTCGTACATTCGCGCCGAGTGCGGCTGATCGGTGCGCAGGTCGATGTCGGCCACGCGTATCTCCACTTCGTAAGTGAGTCGACAGTGATTCGACTGTGATTCGATGCCTGCCAAAAGGAATCGATCAGATCAGTGAACTCTCGGCACAGTAAGGGGATTTCGGCTCAGCTGTCAGCGCTCACCGGCGGGTTCCGGACGCGGAGCGACGCTCATGAGCCATCCACGGCCGCCGCCGGCGCGGGGTCGGGCGGGCCGGTGACGACGAGGGTGACCCGGCTGCCGCGGGGCAGTTCCCCGGCGGCGGCCGCCGCGTAGAGGTGGCGCAGCGCCTTGGCGACGTAGCGCAGTTCCGGACGCACCCCGTGCCGTTCAGTGAAGTCCTCGGCGAACGAGGCGAGTTGGGGCGACACCCGGCCGTAGCCGCCGCCGTGTGCCGGGTGGTCGACCGACCAGTTGTCGAACGCCCGGCCCCAGCCGGCCGCGTGCAGCCCGGCGATCTCCCGCTCCAGGTAGCCGGCGCCGCCGCGCAGCGCCGCGACGCCCAGGGCGCGGGCGCCCGGCGGCAGCCCGGCCGCGATGCCGGCCAGCGTGCCGCCGGTGCCCACGGCACAGCAGACCAGGTCGCGGTGGCCCAGGTCGGGGAGCTGGGTGGCGAGCTCGGCGGCGACGGCGGCGGCGCCGTGCGCGGCCGGCGCGTTGGAGCCGCCCTCGGGGAGCACCGCGCAGGGCCCGAAGCGGTCGGTGAGCTCGCGGCGGGTGGCCGGCTCGTGCAGGGTCGCGCGGAGCCGGCGGTAGCCGGCGCGGTCGACGAAGGCGAGCCGCATGCCGGCGGCCTCGGCGCGGGCGAGCGACCAGTTGCGTGGCGCGTCGGCGAGCTCGTCGCCGCGGATGAGGCCGACGCTCTCCAGGCCCCGGCCGGCGGCGGCCGCGGCGAGGGCCCGGACGTGGTTGGAGTAGGCGCCGCCGAGGGTGAGCACCCGGGTGTGCCCGGCCGCCCGGGCGGCGTCCAGGTTGGGGATCAGCTTGCGCCACTTGTTGCCGGGCACCGTGGGGTGGATCAGGTCGTCCCGCTTGAGCCACAGCTCGACGCCGGCGTCGACCAGCCGCTCGTCCGCCACCCGGCTGAGCGGCGAGGGCAGGGCGGGCGGCGACAGAGACATCCGTTCGATTGTATGTCCGGTGCCTCCGCCAGCTCGGGCGCGGGCTCCCGCCGCCCGCGCCCGCCCGTGCCTAGCCCTTGACGGCGCCGGCCGTCAGGCCGCCGACGATCCAGCGCTGGAGCAGGGCGTAAAGCACCAGGATCGGCACGACGGCGATCAGGATGCCCGCGCTCAGCCCGGTGTGGTTGGTGGAGAAGGCGCCGTTGAAGTTGAGCATGCCCAGCGGCAGGGTGCTGTTCTCCGGGGAACTCAGCATGATCAGCGCGATGAGCAGTTCGTTCCAGGTGGCGACGGTGTCCAGGATGGCGACCGTGACCAGGGCGGGCAGCGCCAGCGGCAGCATGAACTGCCAGAAGATCCGGAAGTCGCCGGCGCCGTCGATCCGGGCGGCCTCGATCAGTTCGTCGGGGACGCGCCGGAAGAACTGGTGCAGCACCAGGGTGGTGAAGGGGATGCCGAAGGCCAGGTAGGCCGGGAGCAGTCCCGCCAGCGTGTCCGTGAGGTACACGGACCGCAGCATGGTGAACAGCGGCACGATCGCGATGTAGAGCGGGACGGTCAGCCCGAGGAAGACGAAGAACATCACGGAGCGCCGGAAGCGCAGGTCGAGCTTGGCCAGCGCGTAGGCGAGGAGCGCCGAGACGGCCACGCCGAGCGGCACCTTGACGACGGTGATGAGCAGGCTGTTGCGGTAGGTGGTGGAGAAGTCGCCGATCTTCCAGGCGTCGGCGAAGTTGTCGAGGGTCCAGGATCCGGGCCAGGAGATGGTGCCGGACGACGCCAGGTCGGCGCCGGTGCGCAGCGCCGTGGTGACGAGCACCAGCAGCGGGGCGAACCAGACGAGGCCGAGCAGACCGAGCGCCACGCTGGCGCCGACCGTCCGCACGGTGCGGGAGGCGGGGATCGTCGCTGCCATGGCTAGTCCTATCTATTGATGTGGGTCTGAACTGGTCACTCGTAAGATCGGCGAGGCCCAGGGGCCCTGGGTATGGCTGTCATGGTTGAGCCGCTGGATG
>NZ_JBHXFJ010000131.1:0-6547 GCF_042722465.1 Streptomyces sp. NPDC127098 | reverse complement strand
GCGTTTTTGTTTATAAGTGACTGGCCGGGCTGGGCGGCGGCCCCGGGGGGGGCACCGCGGCGGGCCCCTCGGCCCGTGCCGCGCGAGGCCACCCGCCAAGGGCGGTGGGTGGGCGCGACACGGCCGCAGGCCAGCGCACGGCCGCAGGCCAGCGCACGGCCGCAGGCCAGCGCACGGCCGCAGGGCCCGACGAGCGGCGAAGCCGCCGTCAGGGCCCTGCGGGCCGGCGGCCAACGCCAAGCGGCCAGCGAACGGCGGCCAACGCCAAGCGCCGCGAAACCGCCTAGCGCGTAGCGGACCGGTAGCCGATGTCCTGGTACCGCGGCGTCGCCAGACCGTACGCTCCGGCGCCCGACAGGGTCTCCCGTGCCGCGACGAGTTGGGGGCGCTGGTAGAGCGGGACGGAGCCGGCCGCAGCCCAGATGTGGGCGTCGGCCTTGTTGAGGAGTTCCTCCTGCTCCTCCTCGTCCAGCTCGCCGGCCGCCTGGTCGAGGAGTTGGTCGATGTAGTCGGTCCCGACCCGCGTGTAGTTCTGCTCGACCGTGAGCTCGCCGCCGGGCGCCGGGCGCGGCTTGGCGAACAGCGGGCGGGCGTCCGTCGCCGGGTAGGCGGTGGCCGGCCAGGAGTAGAGGGTGAGGTCGAAGTCGCCCGGCTGGATGTGGTCGGCGAAGAAGGCGTCCGCCGCGACCGTCTCGTAGTCGACGCGGATCCCGACGGTGGCGAGCATTCCGCCGATCCGGCCGGCCACGTCCCGCAGCTGTTCGGCGCCGGGGCCGTCCGGGAGGACGAATCGCAGGCGCAGCTCGGCGCCGTCCCTGGTCCGCACCGGCGTGGCCGCGCGGTCCGCGAGTTCCTCGGCCTCGGCCGCCGCCGCGGCCGCGTCGGCCTCGGTGGCGTCGGCCGGCTCGTCGAGTCCCTGGGCCCGCTGCGCGCCCGCCGCCTGCCGCAGCAGCGCGGCGCGCTGCTCGGCCGCCGGCCAGCCGGCGCCGAGCGGGGCCGCCACGGCCGCGCCGGGTTTGCCGTCCTCGGCCGCCGGTCCCGCCGGCTGCTGCCAGCCGGCCTCGTCGAGCAGTTCGGCGGCCGACTCGGCGCCGCTCTCGCCGAGCGCGTCGCTGTTGTCGCGGTAGCCGTCCTGGCCGAGCATCCGCAGGTGGCTGCCGAGCGGCTTGACGGGCAGGCCGGCCGGGGTGTGCACGTCCTCGGCGAGTTCGGCGCGGTCGACGGCGCGCGCGATGGCCCAGCGGACCCGCTCGTCGGCCAGCGGCCCCGAGGTGCCGTTGAGGGCGAGCTGGGTGTAGGCCGCGTCGTAGGCGCGGTGCACGGCGAGGCCGTTCATGCCCTCGGCGTCGTCGGCCGCCGGCTTGTCGTCGGCGGCCGGCGGGCCGCCGTGCGCCGGGGCCAGGCCCTCGGCGTCGGCGGGGGCGATCTCGGCGACGTCGAGGGTGCCGGCGGCCAGCGCGGCGCGCCGTTCGTCGCGTTCCACCGCGACCAGTTCCAGGCTGTCGAGCAGGGCCGGGTCGCCCCACCACCTGTCGTTGCGCTCCAGGGTGATGGTGGCGGCCTTCTCGTCCACCTTGGCGAGCGTGAACGGTCCGCCGGAGACGGGGAGTTCGGTGCGGCTGCCCTCGTTGAACCGCTTGGCGTCCGTGGTCAGTGAGCGGGGGTAGAGCGGGGTGAACAGGGCGCGCCAGTCGGCGTAGGGCTGGGCGAAGACGACCTCCACCTGGCCGGGTTCCGGGCCCTTCCGCACGTTCTCGACGCGCTCGTAGCCGGCGTTGCGGGCGGGGCGGAAGTCCTCGTTCTCGCCGCGCAGCGCCTGCCACTGGGCGACGAAGTCCTCCACGCCGATCTTCTCGCCGTCGCTCCAGGTGGCGTCGGGGTTGAGGGTGTAGACGACGGTCTGCTTGGGCTCGCGTTCGGTGATCTCGGCGGAGCTCAGGTAGTCGGTGTTGAGCTGCGGCCGGCCGGTGGCGTCGACGGTGAACAGCATCGGCAGGACGGCGCCGGCGACCTGGTCGGTGACCCGGTCGGCGTCGGGCTGGAAGGTGTTGAGCGTGGTCGGCAGGGCGTCGACGGCCCAGCGGACCGTGCCGCCCCGCTCCAGCTCGGCGCGGCCGACGCTCGGCACCGACTGGGCGCCCATGGCGGCGGCCTGGTCCTCGTCGGCTTCGCCACCGCACCCGGCCAGCAGGAGGGGCGCCACCAGCGCGCCGACGGCCGCGAGCGCCGCCACGGCCGTCCCTCGCGCCCGTCTCCCCCGTCTCGTCGACCCTCCTGACATGCCCTACCTCCGGCTCACCGGTGCGCTGATCACATGTATGCGCGCCACTGAGGCCACTGAAAGGGGAGAGGCGCCGGCCGGGCGGCGCGACACGGCGTCCGCCGGGCCCAGGCCACCCGATGGGAGCAGCCGGGTCACGACGCCCTCTTCCCAACCGGGTGTGTCTCGCGTCACACTCGCATCGGCCGGTGATGCCCCACCGATGGAGGTGGCAAGCGATGTCACTGCACGAGGAGTTGTCCGCCGCGCACCGCTGCGTGGAGGATCTGACCGAGCGGGTGCTGCGCCTGGAGCGCGCCCTGGGCCCCGGGATCGAGACCCGCCGGCTGCGCGGGGACGCCGACCGGCTGCGCGAGAGTCTGGCGCTGCTCGCCGCCGCGGCCGCCGCCCGACCCGCCGAGGCGCCCGTGCCGCCGGACCTCGTCCAGGTGTCCGACACTCCCTACGACGACCGGCTGTGGGTGGACGCCGACGACGAGGGCCTTGGCACGCGACGCGGCCCCGCGCCCGGCACGCCCGCCACCTGACGAGCCCCCACCTCCCGGGAGGACCCGTGGCCAGCACCGAATCCACGACCGACAGGTCCGGGCCGGCCGGCCAGGCCGGGCGGGCCGCGATCGCCCAGCGGCATCTGCGGGTCGACCGCTGGTGGCTGGGCCCCACCGTCACCGTCGCCGCGCTGCTGGCGTTCGTCGGCTACGCGACCTGGCGGGCGTTCGCGAACGCCGACTACTACGCGGCGCCCTACGTGTCGCCGTTCTACTCGCCCTGTCTCGCCGAGAACTGCGCGGAGATGCGCGGCGGTCCCAACTGGGCGCTGTTCGGCGACTGGTGGGGCCTGTCCCCCGCGCTGATCTTCCTCGCCCTGCCGCTCGGCTTCCGACTCACCTGCTACTACTACCGCAAGGCCTACTACCGCGGGTTCTGGGGCTCGCCGCCCGCCTGCGCCGTGGCGGAGCCGCACCGCCGCTACACGGGCGAGACGCGGTTCCCGCTGATCGTCAACAACGCGCACCGGTACTTCTTCTACGCCTCCGCCGCCATCGCGGTCGTCCTCACCTACGACACGGTGCTCGCCTTCCGCGACGAGCACTACGAGTGGGGGCACATGGGGCTCGGCACGGTGCTCGCGGTCGTCAACATCACGCTGGTGTGGGGCTACACGATCTCCTGCCACTCCTGCCGGCACATCATCGGCGGCCGGTTGAAGACGTTCTCCGCGCACCCGGTGCGCTACCGCCTGTGGACCCTGGTCAGCCGGCTCAACGGCCGCCACATGGCGCTGGCCTGGGCCTCGTTGACGAGCCTGGCGGTCACCGACCTCTACGTGTACCTGCTGGCCGTCGACGCGTTCTCCGACCCCAGGCTGTTCTAGCCACGACCGAGCGAAGGAGCCGAGGAGCCCAAGTGAGCACTGTGGAGCGACAGTCGTGGGACGTCGTGGTCGTCGGCGCGGGCGGGGCCGGCCTGCGGGCGGCCATCGAGGCGCGCGAACAGGGCCTGCGCACCGTCGTGGTGTGCAAGTCGCTGTTCGGCAAGGCGCACACCGTGATGGCCGAGGGCGGCATCGCGGCCAGCATGGGCAACGTCAACGAGGGCGACGGCTGGCAGGTCCACTTCCGCGACACGATGCGCGGCGGCAAGTTCCTCAACCACTGGCGGATGGCCGAGCTGCACGCCAGGGAAGCCCCGGACCGCGTCTGGGAGTTGGAGACCTGGGGCGCGCTCTTCGACCGCACCGCCGACGGCCGTATCTCGCAGCGCAACTTCGGCGGCCACGAGTACCCGCGGCTCGCGCACGTCGGCGACCGCACCGGGCTCGAACTGATCCGCACCCTCCAGCAACGCGTGGTCGCCCTCCAGCAGCGGGACTTCGGCGAGACCGGCGACTACGAGTCCGGGCTCCGGGTGCTCCAGGAGTGCACCGTCACCCGCGTCCTCACCCGGGACGGCGCGGTGGCCGGCGTGTTCGGCTACGAGCGCGAGTCCGGTCGGTTCTTCGTCCTCGACGCGCCGGCCGTGGTGCTGGCCACCGGCGGGATCGGCAAGTCGTTCAAGGTGACCTCCAACTCCTGGGAGTACACGGGGGACGGGCACGCGCTGGCGCTGCTCGCCGGGGCGCCGCTGGTCAACATGGAGTTCGTGCAGTTCCACCCGACCGGGATGGTCTGGCCGCCGTCCGTGAAGGGGATCCTGGTCACCGAGTCGGTGCGCGGCGACGGCGGCGTGCTGCGCAACAGCGAGAACCGCCGCTTCATGTTCGACTACGTCCCCGAGGTGTTCAAGGCGCAGTACGCGCAGGACGAGGCCGAGGCGGACCGCTGGTACGCCGACCCCGACCACAACCGCAGGCCGCCCGAGCTGCTGCCGCGCGACGAGGTGGCACGGGCCATCAACGCCGAGGTGAAGGCCGGCCGCGGCTCGCCGCACGGCGGGGTCTTCCTCGACGTGTCGAGCCGGCTCACGGCCGACGAGATCACCCGCCGACTCCCGTCCATGCACCACCAGTTCAAGCAGCTGGCGGACGTGGACATCACCCGCGAGCCGATGGAGGTCGGGCCGACCTGCCACTACGTGATGGGCGGCGTCGACGTGGACCCGGACACCGCGGCCGCCACCGGCGTGCCGGGTCTCTTCGCCGCCGGCGAGGTCGCCGGCGGCATGCACGGCTCCAACCGGCTCGGCGGCAACTCGCTCTCCGACCTGCTGGTCTTCGGCCGCCGCGCCGGGCTGCACGCCGCGCGCCACGCGGCGGGCCTGCCGGCCGGCGGGCGGCCGGTGGCCGACGAGGCGGCGGTGGCCGCGGCGGCGGCCGAGGCGGTGCGGCCCTTCGACCCGCCGGCCGGCGCCGCCGCGCCGGAGAACCCGTACGCCATCCACCAGGAGCTCCAGCAGACGATGAACGACCTGGTGGGCATCATCCGCCGGGAGTCCGAGATGGACCAGGCGCTGGAACGCCTCACCGAGCTGCGGCGGCGGGCCGAACGGGTCGGCGTCGAGGGACACCGGCAGTACAACCCCGGCTGGCACCTGGCGCTCGACCTGCGGAACATGCTGCTGGTCAGCGAGTGCGTGGCGCTCGCCGCCCGCGAGCGCACCGAGTCCCGGGGCGGCCACACCCGCGACGACCACCCGACCATGGACCGGTCGTGGCGGCGGATCAACCTGCTGTGCGCGCTGGGCGACGACGGCCGGGCGGCGCTGACGCGGCGCGAACTCCCGCCGATGCGGCCCGATCTGCTCGACCTCTTCGAGAAGGAAGAGCTTGCCAAGTACCTGACGGACGAGGAGCTGACGGGCCGATGAGCGAGGTACGGCTGCGGGTGTGGCGGGGCGACGCCGAGTCCGGCGCCCTGGAGGACTTCACGGTCGAGGCCCACGAGGGCGAGGTGGTCCTCGACGTCGTCCACCGGCTCCAGGCGACGCAGGCGCCCGACCTCGCGGTGCGGTGGAACTGCAAGGCCGGCAAGTGCGGCTCGTGCAGCGCGGAGATCGACGGCCGGCCACGGCTGATGTGCATGACGCGGATGTCGACGTTCGAGCCGGGCCGGACGATCACCATCACCCCGCTGCGGACCTTCCCCGTCGTGCGCGACCTGGTCACGGACGTCGGCTTCAACTACGCCAAGGCCCGCGAGATCCCGTCCTTCGTGCCGCCGGAGGGCCTCGGCCCCGGCGAGTACCGGATGCGGCAGGAGGACGTGGCGCGGTCGCAGGAGTTCCGCAAGTGCATCGAGTGCTTCCTGTGCCAGGACGTGTGCCACGTGGTGCGGGACCACGAGGAGAACAAGCCGGCCTTCGCCGGGCCGCGCTTCCTGATGCGGATGGCCGAGCTCGACATGCACCCGCTGGACGAGGCCGACCGCACCGGCCTCGACCGGGCGCGGGCGGTGCAGGAGGAGCACGGGCTCGGCTACTGCAACATCACGAAGTGCTGCACGGAGGTGTGCCCCGAGTCGATCCGGATCACGGACAACGCGCTGATCCCGATGAAGGAACGGGCCGCCGACCGCAAGTACGACCCGCTGGTCTGGCTGGGCGAGACGATCCGCCGGCGCCGCGGCGGCGCGTAGCGCGGGGGGCCGGGGGGCGGCGGGCCCAACCGCGCTGCGCGCGGTGCACGGCCCGGAGGGCCGGGCCCTGCGGGCCCGCGGCGGCTACGCCGCCGGCTGCCCGGGCGCTCCGCGCCGGGGTTTCCCCCCACCCACCCACCCTTTTCGCGCGCTGCGCGCGGGGGCCTGACCGCGCTGCGCGCGGTACAAGGCC
>NZ_JBHXFJ010000130.1:0-6823 GCF_042722465.1 Streptomyces sp. NPDC127098 | reverse complement strand
CGGCACGACCGCAGGCCGGCACGACCGCAGGCCGGCACGACCGCAGGCCGGCACGGCCGCAGGCCCGACCTCGGCGGCTGCGCCGCCTGGTCGGCCTGCGGGCCACCGCCCGCTCACAGAATGGTCAGTCGGCGGCAGCCGCCGTCGCGGCCGCCGCGGTGAGGCGGTGGCGGTGGTGCCGCCGGCAGAGCACCTCGTAGCCGACCTCGGCCGTCGCCGCCGCGCCGACGTCGCCGACGACCACCTGCGCGCCCTCCACCACCATCCGGCCGCCCTCCGTGCGCGCGTTGTGCGTGGCGCGGGCCCCGCACCAGCACAGCGCCTCGACCTGCAGCACCTCGACCCGGTCGGCCAGCTCGATCAGCCGCTGGGAGCCGGGGAACAGCTTGGTGCGGAAGTCCGTGGCGATGCCGAAGGCGTAAACGTCGACGCCCAGGTCGTCGACGACCCGGGCGAGCTGGTCCACCTGCTCGGGCGAGAGGAACTGCGCCTCGTCCGCGATCACGTAGTCCACGCGCTCGCCGGCCGCGAGGCAGCCGACCAGGTGGGCGTGGAAGTCGAACTTCTCGTCGGCCTCGGTCGCCTGCGTGACCAGGCCGAGCCTCGACGACAGCAGGCCCTCGCCGGCCCGGTCGTTCCGCGTGAATATCAGCCCCCGCAGGCCCCGCGCCGAGCGGTTGTGCTGGATCTGGAGGGCGAGCGTGGACTTCCCGCAGTCCATCGTGCCGGAGAAGAAGGCGAGTTCGGCCAAGGGTTCCTGCTCCAAGTTGGTGCTTCGGGCGACTTCAGGTGCGGACTTCGAGGAGCGGCACCAGCTGCTCGGCCGGCGTCACCGAACCGTGCATGCCGACGAGCGCGGACTCCCTGGGCTCGGATTCGCCGGCGACGACGGCGGCGTTCCCCGTCATGGCGACGACCACGTCCCCGACGCGCTCCCGCACCCTGGGCTCCAGGTCCACGCCCGGGGGCCCGAACCAGCCGAGCTCGACGGCCTCGTCCCTGGTCACCACCCAGGCGTGCTCGGCGAGCACCTCGCGCCAGACGGCGTGCACGTCGGCGGCCGCGCCCGGCACCGCGTAGAGGTGGCGGGCGCGGCCCTCGCCGCCGAGGCGGGCGACGCCGGCCCGCAGCTCCCAGTCCTCGTCGAAGTCGAAGCGGGCCTCGGCGGTGTCGGGCACGTCGACCATGCCGTGGTCGGCCGTGATGTAGAGCGCCGAGCGGGGCGGCAGCTGCTCGGCGAGGCGCTGCGCCAGGCCGTCCACGTAGGCGAGTTCGGCGAGCCACGCGGCCGAGGTCATGCCGAGCCGGTGGCCCACGCCGTCGAGTTCGGCGTAGTAGGTGTAGACGAGGGCCCGGTCGGCGACGGCGAGGCGGCCGGCCGCCAGGTCCATCCGCTCGCCCGCGTCCCGGCGGCCGAGGAAGGTGCCGCCGGAGAGCGCGACCCGGGTGAGTGGGGTGTGCTCGAAGTGTGGCGCGGTGACCTGGGCGGCGGCGACGCCGACCGCCTGGGCGCGCTGGAAGATGGTCGGGTGCGGCTGCCAGAGCGCCGGGTCGGTCCACGGGTCCCAACGCAGCTGGTTCATCAGCTCGCCGGTGGCCGGGTCCCGGACCTTGTATCCGGCGAGGCCGTGCGCGGCGGGCGCGAGGCCGGTGCCGACGGAGGCGAGGGAGGTGGCGGTGGTGGCGGGGAAGCCGGCCGTGATGGGGCGGCCCGTGCCGGCGCGGGAGGACGGCAGCAGCGAGGTGAGGAACGGCGCCCGGTCCGGGTGGGCCCGCAGCGCCTCCCAGCCGAGGCCGTCCACCAGGAAGACGCAGACCCGGTCGGCCGGCGGCAGCTGGAGGCGTGAGGAGAGCCCGGGGACGCCGAGCCCGGCCGCGGCGGCTGGCAGCACGTCGGCGAGTGATCCCGTGCCGTACTCCGGGGCCGGGGCCAGGCGCGGATCGAGCGGCGCCGGATCTCCGGCTGGGGACGGCTCCGTCTCCCAGCGCCCCGACCGGGGGTGGGTCACCTGGCGGACACCGCCGTCGCCTCGGAGAGGGCCTGGGCGAACTCCAGCGTCTGACGGACCGTCTCCGGGCCGTCCCCGGCCTCGCTGATGCGCAGCGACAGGTCGTCGGCGGTGGCGGATCCCGTGTAGCCGTGGTCCGCCTCGCAGTTGGGGTCGCCGCAGTTGGCCGGCTCCATGTCGATCCGGGAGACGGCGCCCCAGCCGATGGTGAGCACGACCTCGCGGGGCAGCGTGCCCGGCACGTAGGACTGGGGGTCGGAGACGACGCGGCTGAGCACCACGGAGGAGATCCGGGACAGCTTCACGGACTCGGTGGAGGTGGTGGCGTAGGGCGCGGGGGCCGAGCTGTCGGCCGACTGCTCGTCGGTGTGGCTGACGATGAACCGGGTCCCGGTCAGCACCAGCACGGTGGCGTGCCGGCGGACCTCGTTGCTGTCGAAGGTCGTCTCCTGGTGGACGAGGAAGGAGGTGACGGGCTCCCGCCCGACGGCCGCCTCCACCGCCTCCGCGACCAGCGCGGGGTAGTAGCCGCTGCGCTCGATTGCCTCCCGCAGCCCCTGGGACGTCGTACCGGTCTTCGCCATGCGGTCCATCCTACGGGTCACCTCGGACGGTGGTGGGGCCGTTGTCCGGTCTGTTCTCGGGGGGCTGACGCGCGGATACCGGGCCGCCTAGAACGCGGGCAGCCGGCGCGGCCCCAGGTCCAGGCGGGGTGGCGGGGAGGCCACCCGGATCGTGGCGCCGAGCACGGTGACGCCGTGCGGAGCGACGACCACCGGCTCGAGTTCGACGGCGGCGATCTCGGGGCGGTCGTCGAGCAGCCGGCCGAGGCGCAGCAGCGTCTCCTCCAGGGCGGCGGTGTCGACGGGCCTGGCGCCGCGCCAGCCGAACAGCATGGGGGCGGCCCTGATGGCGCGCACCAGCTCGCGCACGTCCCGGTCGGTGACGGGGAGCAGCCGGTGGGCGACGTCGCCGAGGAGTTCGGCCGGGGCACCGGCGAGGCCGAACGAGAGCACGGCGCCGACGGCGGGGTCCACGGTGGCCCGCACCACGGTGTCCACGCCGCGTGGGGCCATCCGCTGGACGACGGGCCGCAGTTCCGCCGGGTCGCCGAGCTGCCGGGTGAGCTCGGCGTAGGCGCGGCGCAGTTCGCCCTCGGTGGTCAGGTCGAGCCGGACGCCGCCGAGGTCGGGGCGGTGGCGCAGCCGGGGCGCGGTGGTCTTGAGGGCGACGGGGAAGCCGATGCGGCGGGCGGCGGCGACGGCGGCGCGGGCGTCGGGCGCGGGGTGGGCGGGCAGCAGCGGGATGCCGTAGGCGGTGAGCACCCGGTGGGTGGCGACGTGGTTGAGGGTGACGGTGCGGTGCGGGTCGAGGGCGGTGACGACGTGTTCGGCCGCGGCGTCCTCGTCGATGTCGGTGAAGGCCGGCTGCTCCCCCGGGTGGGCGGCGGAGGCCCGCCACTCGGCGTGCCCGACGGCCTTGGCGAGGGCGCGGACGGCGCGCTCGGCCGAGGGGTAGACGGGGATGCCGCGGGTGGTGAGCGCGGTGGCGAGGTCGTCGAGGGCGAGTTGGGCGACGACGACGGGCTTGCCGGTGGCGGCGTCGGCGAGCGCGGTGCCCAGCGCGGGCGCGAGGTCGGCGAGCAGCCGGGCGGTGTGGTCGCCGGCGGCGCCGGGGGTCTCGCTCACGGTGGGGACGACGGCGACGACGGCCGCGTCGACGCCCGGGTCGGCGAGGGCCGCCGCCAGGGCGGCGCCGAAGTCGGCGGGCCGGGCGGTCGGGCCGAGTCCCTGCGGGTCGAGGGGGCGCAGCCGGTGGGCGCGGCAGGCGTCGTGGGTGACGAGGCCGAGGGCCTCGGCGTTGCTGACGACGGCGACGCGCGGGCCCTGGGGCAGCGGCTGGTGGGCCAGCAGCAGCCCGATGTCGAGCAGTTCGGTCGCGGTGTCCGCCTCGATCACGCCGGCCTGGCCGAGCAGCGCGGAGACGGTCGCCTCGGAGGCGTGTCCGGCAGGGACGGCGTGGCCGTGCGGCGGGGTGCCGCCGCTGTGCCGGCCGCCGCGCACGACCACGACGGGGGTGCCGGCGGCCGCAGTGCGCCGGGCGATGCGGGTGAACTTGCGGGGGTTGCCGACCGATTCGAGGTACATCAGGGCGACGCCGGTGGCCGGGTCGTCGTCCCAGTACTGGAGCAGGTCGTTGCCGGAGAGGTCGGCGCGGTTGCCGGCGGAGACGAAGGTGGAGAGTCCCGCGCCGCGGCGGGCCAGCTCGTCGAGGACGGCGATGCCGATGGCCGCCGACTGGGTGAAGAGGCCGATCCGGCCGGCCGCCGGGAGCCGGGGCGCGGGGCTGGCGTTGAGCCGGACCTCCGGGTCGGTGTTGATCAGGCCGAAGGCGTTGGGACCCACGATGCGCATGCCGTGGGAGCGGGCGAGGTGGACGAGCTCGCGCTGCTGTTCCCTGTCGTGTCCCGCGGCGAGCACCAGGAGTCCGGCGACGCCGGCCCTGGCGCAGTCGGCGACGGCGCCGGCGACCCGGGACGCGGGAACCGCGAGCACGGCGAGGTCGACGGGGCCGTCGATGTCGGTGACCCGGCGGTGGGCGGGCGCGCCGCCGAGCTCGGTCGTGGACTCGGGCAGCGCGGCGTTGACGGCGTGGACGGAGCCGGTGAAGCCGCCGGCGAGCAGCCCGGCGAGCACGGCGCGGCCGGCGCCTCCCGGGCGGCGCCCCACGCCCACGACGGCGACGGAGGCCGGGGCGAGCAGGCGGTGCACGGAGCGGGCCTCGGCGCGCTGCTCGCGGGCGCGCATGACGGCCAGGGAGCGGGCGGTGGGCTCCAGGTCGAGGGTGAGGTGGAGGGAGCCGTCGGCGAAGCTGCGCCGCTGGGAGTAGCCGGCGTCGGTGAAGACCTTGGCCATCCGGGTGTTGGCGGGCAGCAGCTCGGCCTCGAAGCGGCGGATGCCGCGTTCCCTGGCGACGGCGGCGAGGTGTTCGAGCAGGACGGAGGCGAGGCCGCGGCCCTGGTGGGCGTCCTGGACGAGGAAGGCGACCTCGGCGCGGTCGGCGGGCGCGGCGGCGGCGCGGCCGTGCTCGTCGATCCGGTCGTACCGCACGACGGCGATGAACTCGCCGCCCACGGTGGCGGCCAGTCCGACGCGGTCCACGTAGTCGTGGTGGGTGAACCGGTGCACGTCTCGATCGGAGAGCCGGGGGTAGGGGGCGAAGAAACGGTAGTACTTCGACTCGTCGGAGACCCGCTCGTAGAAGGCGACAAGCCGGTCGGCGTCCGCCGGGGTGATGGGCCGGAGCCGGGCCGTGCCGCCGTCGCGCAGCACGACGTCGGCCTCCCAGTGGGCGGGGTAGGGCGGCTGGGCGGGCGTCCGCATGGCATCAGCGTACGGTTGGGTCTGCCGGGACGGCGGCCCGGCGTACAGCACAACCGTTCCACCCTGTTCGAACCGAAGGGCACCATCATGGTTGAGCGACGCGTCACCATCGGCTGGGCGGAGGGACTGCACGCCCGGCCCGCCTCGATCTTCGTCCGGGCCGCTACGGCCACGGGCGTGCCGATGACCATCGCCAGGAAGGGCGGCACCCCGGTGAACGCCGCGTCGATGCTCGCGGTGCTGAGCCTGGGCGCCGAGGGCGGCGAGGAGGTGGTGCTCGCGTCGAGCGCCGATGACGCCGAGGGCGCCGCGGCCGCCGAGGCGGCGGTCGACCGGCTCGCGCGACTGGTTTCCGAAGGGCTCGAGGAGCTGCCGGAAACGGTGTGACGCCGGCGCCGCGATAAATGCGCCGGGCGCCGGTCCCGAATTCCGGGCACCGAAATCGGGGGGCGCGATTCCGGCGACGGAATTCGCAACCCTTTCGCATATGTGTATACGGCAGCTGTTAAATCTGGCCGCGCACCGTGTTTACAGCAGGTTTCTGGGTTCTCACGGCGCCCACCCTGGTCTGCTTGCGGGCCGGGGTCGACCGCTCGAGCTGCGCGGCCGAGAGGGCCCGCGCCCGCTCCGCGTCGCCCCGGGCGATGGCGTCCACGAGGGCGCCGCGCTCCTGCCACAGCACCACGGCGCGGGAGACGGGCTCGCCCGTGTAGAGCCAGGTGATCTTGCGCCGCAACTGCACCAGCAGGGTGGTCAGTCCTGGGCTGCAGGTGGCCTGGGCGACGGTCTCGTGGAACCAGTCGCCGAGCGACCGCAGGTCGGATTCCTGCCCCTGGCCTGCGCGCTGGCGCCCGAGGCGCACGAGCCCGCGCAACACCTTGAGGTGAGCCTCCGTGCGCCGCTGCGCGGCGCGCGCCGCGCCGAGCGGCTCCAACAGCGCCCGTACGTCGAGCAGATCGGCCGCCTCGCGCTCCCCCGGCTGGGCCACGCAGGCGCCCGCGTGGCGGCGCGAGGTGACGAACCCCTCGGACTCCAGGGTGCGCAGCGCCTCGCGGACCGGCACCCGGGACACCCCGTACCGCTGGGCCAGCTGCTCCTCGGCGAGCCGGGCGCCCGGGGGGAGGACGCCGCTCACAATGTCGTCACGGATCGCCGTGCATACCGTGTGCGCGGAGATACGCATGACAAACCCCCACAGACATAGCCGGCGTCAGCCCTGTTGCATTTCTACCGGGTCACTCCACCGAACTGTATGGCAAAAACCCGGGAATGCCGATAGCGCCTCTGGAAAACCCGGCGCCTTTCGGACGTTTACCCGTAACGCCGGCGGCCCCGTGACCCGGGGGTCACGGGGGCGCCCCCCGACCGCCCCCCCCGCAGCCGGTGTATTATAAAAAAAGGACGCGGCCGGAGAATTTTGGTGTGTGTTTG
>NZ_JBHXFJ010000129.1:0-7318 GCF_042722465.1 Streptomyces sp. NPDC127098 | reverse complement strand
GTCCGCGCCCCGGCCGCGGCGGGGGCCGCGGGCGCGCCCGGCGCCCGCGGCCTCGGGGGCCGGGGCGGCGCCCGGCGCTTTCACGGTGTCAGCAGCCATGGTGTCGGCCCTCCCCGCGCACGTCTCACTGCCAGTCTTCGAGCAGGTCGCGATAGGCGTCGCCGGTGTCGGCGGCCGCCTCCTCGGGCGACGCGGAGCCGGTGAGCATGGCCTCGATGGAGATCTGCAGCGGCTCGAAGAGCGACTGGGCCTGCGGGATCCAGGGGCGCTCGTGCGCCACGTCCACGGCGGGCTTGAAGAACTGCACCATCTCGTTGTCCACGACGGACTGTTCGGCGTAGACCGACTCGCGGGTGGGGAGCAGGCTCAGCTCCTCGGTGATCCGCTGCTGGACGGCGGCCGAGCTCATGTAGCGGACGAACTCGAAGGAGGCCTCGGCGTCCGGGGTGCCGGCGTACACGCCGTAGTTCCAGCCGCCGAGCGGGGCGCCCTGCGCCTGGCCGCCGGCGGGGACGGGGGCGACGCCGAGGTCCTCGCCGAGGGCCGCGGTGGCGTCGGCGATGGCCCACGGGCCGTTGATCATCATGGCGATCTCGCCCGCGGCGAAGCCGGACATCATGTTCTCCCAGCCGTCGCTGGTGTCGGTGATGCCGGCGCCGGACTCGATCAGCTCGTTCATCCGGGCGAAGGCGGCGGTGCCGGCCTCGTCGTCGATGGTGACGCGCTGCGCCTCGTCGTCCACCAGGTCGCCGCCCTCGCCGTAGAGGAACGGCAGGAACCAGTAGGCGTCGTCGCCGCGCACGTAGAGCGGGGTGACGCCCTGTTCCTCGAAGGCCGGCAGCGAGGCCTCGACGTCGTCGAGCGACTCGGGCACCTCGACGCCGGCCTCCTCCAGCAGGCTCCGGTTGTAGAAGAGCGCGAGGGTGTCGGTCACCTGGGGGACGGCGTAGGTCTGGCCCTCGTACTGGGTGCTGGCCCACGCCTCGTCGAGGAAGTCGTCCTGGTCCTCGACGGCGGCGGTGTCGTCGAGCGGGTACAGGTAGCCGAGGCTGGCGAAGTCGGCCACCCAGGCGACCTCGGTGCGCATCACGTCGGGCGCCTCGTTGGCGCCGGCCGCGTTCTTGAACCGGTTCTGCGCGTCGTCGAAGCCGATGTTGACGTACTCGACGGTGACGCCCGGGTTCTGCGTCTCGAAGTCCTCGGCGACCGCCTGGAAGACCTCGGCCTCGGTCTCGTTGGAGGTGTCCCAGAAGGTGACGGTGCCGGTCAACTCGCCGCCCGCGCCGTCGTCCCCACCGGAGTCGCCGTCGTCGCTGCCGCAAGCCGTTGCGGCAAGAGCCAGTGCCGCTACCACGGCTGTCGTCCCTATGCTGCGCCGCATGTGAACTCCTTCAAGCGTTACGCCCTGTTCGGGGCGAGGCGGACCGCCCCACTGCGTCGCGCCACTGCGGCGCCGGGCTGGCAGGAACGTAACAGTGAGGCAATGCTTTGGAAAGAGCTTGCGGCAACTTTCTGCAAGAGTTCTGGCGCGTCCGCCTGGCGCCGGCTCACTCGGGCGCGGGCCGATGGCGCGTCAACCGGACGGCGCGCGGCGCGGCGCGGTCCGGGGGCTCGCGGTGGGCACCGCTCGCCGCTGCGGGTACAGTCCGGAGCTGTGACCGCACGGCTTGCCGACATCGCAGCCCAGGCGGGGGTCAGCGAAGCGACGGTCAGCCGGGTCCTCAACGGCAAGCCCGGCGTCGCCTCGGCCACCCGCGAATCCGTGCTGACCGCACTCGACCTCCTGGGGTACGAGCGGCCGGCGCGGCTGCAGAAGCGGAGCGCGGGCCTGGTCGGGCTCATCACCCCGGAGCTCGAGAACCCCATCTTCCCGGCGTTCGCGCAGGTCATCTGCCAGGCGCTCACCCGGCAGGGGTACACGCCGGTCCTCGCGACCCAGACGCCCGGCGGATCGACGGAGGACGAGCTCACGGAGATGCTCGTGGAGCGCGGGGTCTCCGGCATCATCTTCATCTCGGGGCTGCACGCCGACACCAGCGCCGACATGGCGCGCTACGAGCGGCTGCGCGGGCACGGGGTGCCGTTCGTGCTCATCAACGGCTTCTCGCCGAAGGTCCGGGCGCCCTTCGTCTCACCCGACGACCGGGCGGCGATGCGGCTGGCCGTCACGCACCTGGCGTCGCTCGGCCACCGGCGGATCGGCCTCGCGCTCGGCCCGGCCCGCTTCGTGCCGGTGCGGCGGAAGATCGAGGGCTATCTCCAGGCGATGCGTGGGGAGTTGGACGTGTCGGCCGAGGAGGCAGGACGGCTCGTGGAGCACTCGCTGTTCACCCTGGAGGGCGGCCAGGCGGCGGCCGGCGCGCTGCTCGACCGTGGCTGCACGGCGGTGATCTGCGCCAGCGACATGATGGCGCTCGGCGCGATCCGCGCGGCGCGGCAGCGAGGACTCTCGGTCCCCGAGGGCTGCTCGGTCATCGGCTTCGACGACTCGCCGCTGATCGCCTTCACCGACCCGCCGCTGACGACGATCCGCCAACCGGTCCCGGCCATGGGCCAGGCCGCCGTCCGCGCCCTCCTCGAGGAGATCGGCGGCACCCCCGCCCCACCGAGCGAGTTCGTCTTCCTTCCCGAGCTGGTGGTCCGGGGCTCGACCGCGGCCGCGCCGACGGCGAGTGCGGGATGACGGTCGTGGAGCGCGTGCGGGGGCCCGGGGGTCGCCCCCCGGAAGAACGCAGCCTTCCCGAGCTGGTGGTCCGGGGCTCGACCGCGGCCGCGCCGACGGCGAGTGCGGGATGACGGTCGTGGAGCGCGTGCGGGGGCCCGGGGGTCGCCCCCCGGAAGAACGCAGCCTTCCCGAGCTGGTGGTCCGGGGCTCGACCGCGGCGGCTCCTTAGGGGGTGGCTACACCCGTGGCACGAGCCGGCGGGGCGAAGACCACACCATGGGATGATCGGTGGGTCGGTGGTGCTCTGGCAGACTGTGTGCCCATGGGGGCAAGCGGCGTCACGGTGAAAGAAGAGCAAGAGCAAGTGGAAGCGGCCAAGCCCGTGACCGACCGGTCGGCAGTGGATCCGGCCGCACGCCCGAGGCACCTGACCCGGCTGCGCGTCCCGCACCGCCCCAAGCTCTGGTTCGAGCTGCTCCTGATCGCCGTCAGCTACGGGATCTACTCCGTCATCCGCAACGCCGCCCCCGCGCAGGTGGACGCGGCGCAGCGGCACGCCCGCTGGATCTGGGACCTCCAGGGTCATCTCGGCCTCGACTTCGAGCTCGCGGTCAACCACGCCCTGGCGGGCGTGACCTGGCTGATCGTCGCCCTGAACTACTACTACGCCACGCTCCACTTCGTGGTGACCCTGGCCGTGCTCGCCTGGCTCTTCCGCAGCCATCCCGGGCGTTACGGCGCCACCCGTCTGGTGTTGTTCGCCACCACGGGCGTGGCGCTGGTCGGCTACTACTTCTTCCCGCTGGCGCCGCCCCGGCTGATGGAGGGCATGGACTTCGTCGACACGGCGGCCGTCCACCAGACCTGGGGCTCGCTGTCCACCGAGGGCACCGCCATGGCCGAGGTGTCCAACCAGTACGCGGCGATGCCCTCGATGCACATCGGCTGGTCGCTGTGGTGCGGCCTCACCATCGCCGTGCTCGCCAGGCCGCTGTGGCTGCGGATCCTCGGCATGCTGTACCCGGCCTTCACGCTGCTGGTGATCGTGGCCACCGCCAACCACTTCTGGCTCGACGCGGTCGGCGGCATGCTGTGCCTGGCCTTCGGCTACCTGGTCTCCTGCCTCTGGTACGGCCGTTGGTGCTACCGGCTGCCGCGCCGCGTGCCCGCGGAGCCCGCGGCCCCCGACGAGCCGGCGGCTCACCCCTCGTAGAACAGCCGCTCGACCACGCCCCTGGCGCGCCGCGTGGTGCGCCGGTAGTCGTCCAGCATCCGGCCCGCCTCGCCGGGCTCGTAGCCCAGGTAGCGGGCCACCGCCGCCGTCTCGCGCGCGTCACCGGGGAACGAGTCGAGCGGCCGACCCCGCACCAGCAGCACCGCGTTCCGCACCCGGGACGCCAGCACCCACGCCTCGTCGAGCACCGCCGCGTCCTCCTCGGCCAGCAGGCCGGCGGCCCCGGCGGCCGCCAGCGCGGCCCTGGTCCTCGTGGTGCGCAGCGCCGGCACCGCGGCGCCGTGCCGCAGTTGCAGCAGCTGAACCGTCCACTCGACATCGGACAGGCCGCCACGACCGAGCTTGGTGTGGGTGGTGGGGTCGGCGCCGCGCGGCAGCCGCTCCGACTCCATCCGGGCCTTGAGTCGGCGGATCTCGCGCACCGGCTCGTCGCCGAGCCCCTCGGCCGGATAGCGCAGCGGGTCGACGAGCTCGACGAAGCGGGCGCCCAGGTCGGCGTCGCCGGCCACCGGCTCGGCGCGCAGCAGCGCCTGGCTCTCCCAGACCAGCGACCAGCGGCGGTAGTAGGCGGCGTAGCTGGCGAGGGAGCGGACCAGCGGGCCGTTGCGGCCCTCCGGGCGGAGCGTGGCGTCGATCAGCAGCGGCGGGTCGATGGTCGGCAGTTGCAGCAGCCGGATCATCTCGTTGGCGATGGCGAACGCGGCCTTGGCTGCCTGCTGTTCGTCGGCGCCCTCGCGCGGCTCGTGGACCAGGATCACGTCGGCGTCCGAGCCGTAGGCGAGCTCGTGGCCGCCGAACCGGCCCATGCCGATGACGGCGATCCTGGTCGGCGGCTCGGCGCCGTCCGCCGTGACGGCCGAGGTGGCCGCGCGCAGCGCGGCGGCGATGGCGACGGCGTTGATGTCGGTGACGGCGTCGCCGACCCGGTCGAGCACCGCGCCCGGGTCCTCGACCGCCGGGCCGCCCTCGGGCGGGAAGGCGTCGATGATGTCGGCGGCCGCGGTGCGGAATAGCTCGCGGCGGCGGATGCCGCGCGCCGCGGCGACGGCCTGCTCGGGCGAGTCGGCCCGGCGGACCGCGGCCAGCGTCTCCTGGGTGAGCGCCGACCGTTCGCGGGGGCGAAGGCCCGCCGGGTCGCCGAGCAGCGCGACGGCCTCCGGGGCCCGCAGCAGCAGGTCGGGCGCGAAGCGGCCGGCGGACAGCACCCGGGCCAGGTTCTCGGCCGCCGCGCCCTCGTCCCGCAGCAGCCGCAGGTACCAGGGGCTGGTGCCCAGCGCGTCGGACACCTTGCGGAAGTTGAGGAGCCCCGCGTCGGGGTCGGCCGAGTCGGCGAAACGGTCGAGCAGCACCGGCAGCAGCGTCCGCTGGATCGCGGCCTTGCGGCTCACGCCCGAGGCCAGCGCCGTGAGATGACGCAGCGCGGCGGCCGGATCCCCGTACCCCAGGGCTTCGAGCCGCTCCCGCGCCGCCGCCTGCCCCAGCCGCACCTGCCCCTCACCGCCGAGCCGGGCGACGGCGTCGAGCAGCGGACGGTAGAACAGCTTCTCGTGCAGCCGGCGGACGGCGGCGGTGTGCCGGCGCCACGCCGCCGTCAGCTCCTCGACCGGCTCGCCAAGGAACCCGAGGGAACGGCCGAGCCGCCGCAGCTCCACCTCCTCGTCCGGCATCAGGTGGGTGCGGCGCAGCCGGTGCAGTTGGAGCCGGTGCTCGACGGTGCGCAGGAAGCGGTACGAGGCGTCAAGCGACGCGGCGTCCTGCCGGCCGACGTAGCCGCCGTCGGCCAGGGCGGCCAGGGCGTCGAGCGTGGTGGCGTGCCGCAGCTCGGCGTCGGTGCGGCCGTGCACGAGCTGGAGCAGTTGGACGGCGAACTCGACGTCGCGCAGCCCCCCAGGGCCCAGCTTCAGCTCCCGCTCCGCGTGCGCGGCCGGGATCGACTCCTCGACCCGGCGCCGCATCCGCTGCACGTCGGGGACGAAGTTCTCGCGCTCGGCGGCCCGCCACACCAGGGGCGCGACGGCGGCCTGGTACTCGGTGCCGAGGTCGGGATCGCCGGCGACCGGCCGGGCCTTGAGCAGCGCCTGGAACTCCCAGGTCTTGGCCCACCTACGGTAGTAGGCGAGGTGGCTTTCGAGGGTGCGGACGAGCGGGCCGTTGCGGCCCTCGGGCCGGAGATTGGCGTCGACCTGCCAGATCGTGCCCTCGGCCGTGGTGTCGGAGCAGATCCGCATCATGCGGGCGGCGAGCCGGGTCGCGGCCTGCAGCGCCGGGCCCTCCTCGGTGCCCTCGGTGGGCTCGGCGACGAAGATCACGTCGACGTCCGACACGTAGTTGAGCTCACGGCCGCCGCACTTGCCCATGCCGATGACGGCCAGCCGGCAGGCGGCGGCGTCGGCCGGCGCCTCGCGCTTCGCCATGGCCAGCGCGGCGCGCAGCGTGGCGGTGGCCAGGTCGGCCAGCTCGGCGGCGGTCTCGGCGAAACCGGTGGTGCCGGTGATGTCGCGGGCGGCGATGGTGAGCAGCGCCCGGTAGTAGCGGACCCGCAGCGTGTCGGGGTCGGTCGCGGGAGCCAGCGCGGTCTCGAACTCGGCGATGCCGGGGTGCAGGTCGGCGGTCTCGAAGGCGACCAGCGCCTGCCACTCGTCCGGGTGCCTGGCCAGCCGGTCGCCGAGCCCCTCGGAGGCGCCGAGCACGCCGAGCAGCCGGTCGCGCAGCGGCTTGGCGGCGAGCAGCGTGTCGAGCAGCGGCGCGCGCTCGCCGGCGGGCAGCGACTCGACGAGGCGGGCCAGCGAGCGGAGCGCGAGATCGGGGTCGGCGGTGGCGCCGAGCGCGTCCAACAGCGGGCCGTCGGTGGCGACGGGGCGCAGCGGGGGGCTGTCGAGCAGTTGCTCGGCGGTACGGGGGTCGGTGAAGCCCCGGCGCAGCAGTTGCCCGAAACGGCTGTCGCGTCGCCCCTCGACCGGCACGGTTCGTCCCCTCTGCGGTGTCTGACTCGCTGCAGCCATGAGCGTACGCTTCCCACGCGGCGGCGTTCTTCCCCCACCTGCTCGCGCGGTGCGCGAGGTTGTGCCACCGCCTCGGCGGCTTCGCCGCCGGGCACCCGGGCGCTTCGCGCCGGTTTTCCCCCACCCACCCGCCCGTTTCCGCGCTGCGCGCGGGGTGGGCGGGCCTGACCGCGCTGCGCGCGGTGACAGCCGGCCCACGGCGGCCCCGCCGACGGTGCCGGGGCGCTTCGCGCCAGGGGTTTCCCCCACCCGCCCACCCTTTTGCGCGCTGCGCGCGGTGAACGGCCCGGCCGGGCCCGTGGCGGCTACGCCGCCGGGCCACCCGCGCGCTCCGCGCGGCGTTTGTCCCCACCCACCCGCCCTTCCGCGCTTCGCGCTGGGGCCTGACCGCGCTGCGCGCGGTGCATGGCCCGACAC
>NZ_JBHXFJ010000128.1:0-7490 GCF_042722465.1 Streptomyces sp. NPDC127098 | reverse complement strand
CACCCGCCCCTGGGGGCACCTCCCAGCGTTAGCTGGGGGAGGGTGGCCTCGCGCGGCACGGGCCGCGTGGCCCGGCGGCGTAGCCGCCGCGGGCCTTGTACCGCGCGCAGCGCGGTCAGGCCCCCGCGCGCAGCGCGGAACAGGGGCGGTGGGTGGGGGAAAACCCCGGCGTGGCCGCCACCCCGCGCGGAGCGAAAAGGGCGGGTGGGTGGGGAGCAACCGCCCGGCCGCGCCGTCAGCGCAGCGGCCGCCGGTTCGCCAGAACCGGAACCGTACGGCGCGCCGCCGCCACCTCACCGAGGTCCACGTCGTGCAGCAGCAGACCCGGCTCCGAAGAGAGCCGCGCCCGCACCTCCCCCAGCGGGGACACCACCGCGCTGTGCCCGATCCCCGTCGGCGCCCTCGTGTCCAGCGGCGGGCCGACCGTCGACGGGTCGGCCTGGCCGGCGGCCACGATCCAGCACGTGCTGTCGAGCGCGCGGGCGCGCACCAGCACCTCCCACTGCTCCCGTTTCCCCGGGCCCGCGCCCCACGAGGCCGGCACCAGGATCAGCCCGGCCCCGTCGTCGGCCAGCCGCGTGAACAGGTCGGGAAAGCGCACGTCGTAGCAGGTGGCGAACCCGATCGTGGCCTCGCCGAGGTCGACCGTGACGGCCCGGCCGCCCGGGGCGACCGTCGCCGACTCGGCGAACCCGAACGCGTCGAAGAGGTGCACCTTGTCGTAGTGGGTGTCGACGCCGCGGCCGGTGATCAGCAGGGTGTTCCTGACCCGGCCGTCGTCGGCCGGGACGAACATGCCCGCCACCACCAGCACCCCGGTGCGCGCCGCGAGCTCCCGCACGGCCGTGGCCCAGGGGCCGTCGAGCGGTTCGGCGACCGGGCCGAGCGGGATCCCGAACCTGGCCATCGCCGCCTCGGGGAAGACCACCACGTCGGCGCCCCGCTCGGCGGCCCTCGTCGTCTCCCGTTCGATGGCCGCCAGGTTGTCCTTCGGTGAGACCCCGGAGGCCAGTTGGCCCACCGCGACCCGCACCGTGCCGGTGGTCGAACGCTCCGCCGCCATGCCTCTCCTCCGTAAGACCGATGAACGCCATAGGGGACCATGGTCGTATGGCAACCCATGTGATCACAGGGGCAGGTTCGGGAATCGGCGCGGCCATCGCGGAGCGGCTCGCCGAGCGGGGCGACGAGGTGTGGCTGTGGGCGCGCGACGCCGGTCGCGCGCGGGAGCTCGAGGCGCGTCACCCCGGCGCCCGCACTCTTGTCGGCGACCTGTCCGAGCCCGACCGGCTCTCCTGGGCGCTCGGCCACCAGTCGCCGCCCGACCGCCTCGACTCGCTGATCCACAGCGCCGGCATTATTGAGCTCGGCCCCGTCGGCGAGCTCACCCCCAAGGTGTGGCACGCCACCCTCGCGACCAACCTCATCGCGCCGGCCGAGCTGACCCGGCTGCTGCTGCCCCAACTGCGCGCGGCCCGTGGGCACGTCGTGTTCGTCAACTCGGGCGCCGGGCTGCACGCGTACGGCGAGTGGGGCGCGTACGCGGCGAGCAAGTTCGGGCTGCGGGCGCTGGCCGACGCGCTGCGCGGCGAGGAGGCGCCCAACGGCGTCCGGGTCACCACCGTCTACCCGGGCCGCACCGCGACGCCCATGCAGGAGAAGGTGCACCAGCAGGAGGGGCGGGAGTACGACCCGGACCGCTGGCTGGCCCCGAAGGACGTGGCCACCACCGTGCTCACCGCGCTCGACCTGCCGCGCGGCGCCGAGGCCACCGACCTGACGGTGCGCCCCACCGGGTGACCTACGTTGTCTGTCGTGACGAACAGTGCGACAGAGACGGCGCCCCAGGCGCCGCAGTGGAAGTTCCCCTGGGGCCCGGCCGCGGCCACCGGGGTCGGCTCGATGCCGGGTGAGGACGCCAGGGAGGCCGCCAGGATCGTGGCGGGCTCCCTGGAGACCCTGGTCCACCTGCCCGAGCTGCCGGCGCGCGGCCCGGGCGCCGACATGATCGGGCGCACGGCCGGGCTGCTCGTCGATCTCCACGCCCGGGTCGAGCCCAGCGGGTGGCGGATCGGCGACCGACCGGGCCGGGACACCCGCAGGGCCTGGTCCTGGCTCCGCGAGGACCTGGACGCGTTGGAGGAGTTCACCCAGGGCTACTCGGGCGCCCTCAAGGTGTCGGCGGTCGGGCCGTGGACGCTGGCCGCCGCCCTGGAGCGCCGCAACGGCGAGGCGATGCTGGGCGACCCCGGCGCCTGCCGCGACCTGGCGGCCTCGCTCGCCGAGGGGCTGCGCGGCCACCTCGCCGAGGTGCGCCGCCGGGTGCCGGGGGCCCGGGTGGTGCTGCAGCTCGACGAGCCCTCGCTCACCGCCGTGCTCACCGGCCGGGTGCCCACGGCCAGCGGCTACCGCACCCACCGGGCCGTGGACCGGGCGGTGGCCGAGGAGACACTGCGCGGCCTGGTCGCGGTGGCCGGCGACGACCCGGTGGTCGTGCACAGCTGCGCCCCCGGCGTGCCGTTCGCGCTGCTGCGCAGGGCCGGCGCCACCGCCGTCTCCTTCGACGCCCGACTGCTCACCGAACGTGACGACGACATGATCGGCGAGGCCGTCGAGGGCGGTACCGCGCTGTTCGCGGGCGTCCTCCCGGGCGACGGCGCCACGCCGGGTGAACTGTCAGACCCGGCCGGTACTGTCAGTGGAGTCAGATCGCTTTGGCGCAGGCTGGGGCTGTCCCCGGAGCTCCTCACGGAGTCCGTGGTGGTCACCCCCGCGTGCGGCCTCGCGGGCGCCTCCCCGGCGTACGCGCGGGCCGCGCTCGAGCACTGCGTCCGGGCGGCCAGATCCCTCGCGGACAACCCAGAGTGACGGGAGACGAGTCAGTGGCCGAATCCTCCAGGGCCTCCGCGGCCCGCACGGCCGGATCCGCGGTGCCCGAGTCCTCCGTGCCGCCCGAGGCCAGGGAGAAGCACGCCCGGCTCGCCGAGCAGGTCGAGGAGCACCGTTTCCGGTACTACGTGACCACGCCGATCATCAGCGACGCCGAGTTCGACCGGATGCTGCGGGAGTTGCAGGCCCTGGAGGAGGAGCACCCCGAGCTGCGCACGCCCGACTCGCCGACGCAGCAGGTCGCCGGCAGCTACGAGACGGAGTTCAGCTCGGTCGACCACCGCGAGCGGATGCTCTCGCTGGACAACGCGTTCGACGACGCCGAGCTGGACGCGTGGGCCGAGCGGGTCGCCGAGGAGCTCAAGGGGATCGACTACCACTTCCTGTGCGAGCTCAAGGTGGACGGCCTCGCGGTCAACCTGACGTACGAGCACGGTCGGCTGACCAGGGCCGCCACCCGGGGCAACGGCCGCACCGGCGAGGACATCACGCCCAACGTGCGCACCATCGCCGAGGTGCCGCAGCGGCTGCGCGGGGAGCGGGTCCCCGAGCTGGTCGAGATCAGGGGCGAGGTCTTCTTCCCCATGGAGCGCTTCCAGGAGCTGAACGCGCGGCTGGTCGAGGCCGGCGAGAAGCCGTTCGCCAACCCGCGCAACGCGGCGGCCGGTTCGCTGCGCCAGAAGGACCCGAAGATCACGGCGACCCGCCCGCTGCAGATGGTGGTGCACGGCATCGGCGCCCGCGAGGCCTTCGACATCGACCGCCTCTCCGGGGCCTACGAGCTGCTTGAGGAGTGGGGCCTGCCCACCGCCAGAGCCGCCAGGGTGGTCGACTCGCTGGCCGGGGTGCGGGAGTTCATCTCCTACTACGGCGAGCACCGGCACGCCGTGGAGCACGAGATCGACGGCGTGGTCGTCAAGCTCGACGAGATCCGGCTCCAGGGCCGGCTCGGCTCCACCTCGCGGGCGCCGCGCTGGGCCATCGCCTGGAAGTACCCGCCGGAGGAGGTCAACACCAGACTGGTGGACATCCGGGTCGGCGTCGGCCGCACCGGCCGGGTCACCCCGTACGCGGTGGTCGAGCCGGTCACGGTCGCCGGCTCCGAGGTCGAGTTCGCCACCCTGCACAACCAGGAGGTGGTCAAGGCCAAGGGCGTGCTCATCGGGGACACGGTGGTGCTGCGCAAGGCGGGGGACGTGATCCCCGAGATCCTCGGCCCGGTCGCCGACCTGCGGGACGGCAGCGAGCGGGAGTTCGTGATGCCGGCCGAGTGCCCCGAGTGCGGCACCGCGCTGCGGCCCATGAAGGAGGGGGACATCGACCTGCGCTGCCCCAACTCCCGGTCCTGCCCGGCCCAGCTGCGGGAGCGGATCTACTACCTGGCCGGCCGCAAGTGCCTCGACATCGACCACTTCGGCTATGTCGCCGCCGCCGCGCTCACCCAGCCGCTCGAGCCGACCGAGCCGCCGCTGCGGGACGAGGGCAGGCTCTTCGAGCTCACCGTCGAGGAGCTGCTGCCCATCAAGTCGTACGTGCTCGACCAGGACACCGGGCTGCCCAAGCGCGACCCGGAGACCGGCGAGCCCAAGGTCGTCACCTTCTTCGCCAACCAGCAGGGCGAGCCCAAGAAGAACACGCTGGCCATGCTGGAGGCCATCAAGGAGGCCAGGCGGCGCCCGCTGGCCCGGATCATCACCGGGCTCTCCATCCGGCACGTGGGCCCGGTCGCGGCCGAGGCGCTGGCCCGCGAGTTCGGCTCGCTCGACCGCATCGCCGAGGCCGGCGAGGAGGAGCTGGCGGCCACCGAGGGCGTCGGCCCCACCATCGCGGCCTCGTTGAAGGACTGGTTCGCGGTGGACTGGCACCGGGAGATCGTGGAGCGCTGGCGGGCCGCCGGCGTACGGCTCGCCGAGGAGACCGACAAGGAGGCCGGGCCCCGCCCGCTGGCCGGCGTCACGGCGGTGGTCACCGGCACCCTCCAGGGCTTCACGCGGGACGGGGCCAAGGAGGCGCTGCAGTCCAGGGGCGCCAAGGTCACCGGATCGGTCTCCAAGAAGACGGACTTCGTGATCGTGGGGGAGAGCCCGGGCTCCAAGTACGACAAGGCGGTTCAGCTCAAGGTGCCGATCCTCGACGAGGCCGGCTTCCGCCAGTTGCTCGAGCGCGGCCCCGAGGCGGCGCGGGAGGCGGCGTTGGTCACGGACGAGGCGGCTGGGGAAGGCGGGGCTGACGGAGAGTCGAACTCCTGAACTCTGGGCATATACCAGGAACATACGACCGCGCGAGGTGCTTTCGGTAACCGTCGGTGTTCCCTGCCCCTGCCGGCGCCGGGCGGCCTAGTGTGGGGTGGTGCGCCCGTCGCGGGCGGGCGAGAACGGCCGTGAGAGGGACCCGAATGCAGTCAGCTCCCGGGGGGAGACGGCCCCCACCACGCGATCACGCGTGGCTGTCCCGCTACATCCGACCGGCCGTGCCCGCGGCCGCCGGCATAGCCCTGCTCATCGGCGTCGTCCGGCTGCTCGCCGGCGGCCACGCGCTGTTCCCCGCCGACCGGCCCGGATGGGGCTTCGCCGTCCTCACCACACTGATCGTGGCCCACCTGGTCGCCTGGGGGCGGGACCGCTGGTGGAGCGGCGGCAGCGGCTCCGGCGCCGCGCTCGCCCTCGCGATGCTGCTGCTCTACGGCTGGGTCCCCGCGGTGCTGGTCAGCCTGGCGGTGGTCACCCTGGTCGGCGCCGCCCGTCGGGAGCGGCGCCGGGAGGCCCTGCTGCACGGCGCCATCGACGTGCTCGGCATAGGCGCGGCCGCCCTCACGCTCGCCGCCTGGGGGAACCGGCCGAGTATCGAGAACCGCTGGGAACCGGCCGCCTGGGAGCCCACCACCGTCCCCCAGTTACTCCTGGGCGCCGCCGCCTACCTGCTGATCACCCGCACCCTGCTGTGGCTCAGCAGCGACCCGCCGGGCGGCCTGTCGTCGCTCGCCACCGGCGTGCTGGTCCGGCAGGCGCTGGTCGCCACGGCCCTGCTGTGCATCGTCCCGCTGATCGTGGTGGTGGCCGCCCACAAGCCGCTGCTGCTCCCGCTGTTCGCGGTCCCCCTGATAGCCCTGGACTCCACCTTCTGGATGGCCAGGGACCGCGCCGAGGACCAGCTCATCGACCCGCTGACCGGACTGCCCAACCGGCAGTGGCTGCTGGAGCGTACCCGGGTCGCCCTGGAGGACGCCGACCGGGCCGGGGAGCGCTCCGCGCTGATCCTCATCGACCTCGACAGCTTCCGCTCGGTCAACGACACCCTCGGCCACCTCACCGGCGACCGGCTGCTGCTCCTGATCGCCGACCGCGTCCGGCGCGAGCTGCCCGAGGAGGCCGAGGTGGCCAGGCTCGGCGGCGACGAGTTCGCCGTGCTGCTGCCCAGGGTCGACTCCGCCACCAGCGCCCAGTGCGTCGCCCGCGCCATCCTCGGCTCCCTGAGCGCCCCCCTCGAACTCGACGGCCTGACCCTGGTGGTCGAGGCCAGCGCCGGCGTCGCCGTCTTCCCCGAGCACGCCCCCGAGGCGGAGGGCCTGCTGCGCAGGGCCGACGTCGCGATGTACGGCGCCAAGAGCGACCGCAGCGGCGTCGAGGTCTACGACGCCAGCCGCGACGGCAACACCCCCGACCGCCTCGCCCTCCTCGGCGACCTGCGGCGCGCCCTCGACGACGGCGAGGTCGAACTGCACTACCAGCCCAAGGTCCGCTTCGACGGCGAGGTCGCCGGCCTGGAGGCGCTGGTCCGCTGGCAGCACCCGGACCGGGGCCGGGTCCCGCCCGACGAGTTCATCGCCATCGCCGAGACCTCAGGACTCATGCCGCGGCTCACCGAGTACGTGCTGGAGACGGCACTCTGCCAGGTCGCCCGCTGGCGCGCCGCCGACCTCACCGTCCCGGTCGCCGTCAACGTCTCGCCCCGCGACGTCTACACCCCCGGCTTCGCCGGTGCCGTCGCCGCCCGCCTCGCCCGCCACGGCGTCCCCGCCGGCTCGCTCCAGCTGGAGATCACCGAGCACGTGATGCTGGAGGACCCCCAGCAGGCCGCCGACACCCTGGCCGGCCTGACCGGCCACGGCGTCCGCATGTCGCTCGACGACTTCGGCACCGGCTACTCCTCGCTGGTCCACCTGCGGCGACTCCCGGTCAGCGAACTGAAGATCGACCGCTCATTCGTGGCCCGCCTCACGGTCGACAGCGAGGACGCGGAGATCGTCCGCTGCACGGTGGAACTCGCCCACTCGCTGGGGCTCGTCGTGGTGGCCGAGGGCGTCGAGGACGACGAGACCTGGGAGCGACTCCGGGACCTGGGCTGCGACGCGGTCCAGGGCTGGCTGGTGGCACCGGCGATGCCGCCCGCGGAGACCACGGCCTGGCTACGCGCCCGCGAAACGGGCGTGGCCGCCCTGCCCGCCTCCACGGCCTGAGCCGCTGCGCTTGGCGTTGGCCACCGGCGGTTTCGCTGCGCGCTGTGCGTGGGCGTTGGCCCGCGGGCCCGGGCACCGGCGGCTTCGCCGCCCGGTGCCCGGGCGTGCGGCCGTGTCGGCGTGCGGCCGTGTCGGCGTGCGGCCG
>NZ_JBHXFJ010000127.1:0-7533 GCF_042722465.1 Streptomyces sp. NPDC127098 | reverse complement strand
CGCGACCGCGGGGGGTTGTCGGGCTTGCGCGCCTTGGCCACCAGCGGGGGGCTGCTGAACCGCCACATCGGCTAAATCGCCGCCGATCACCACGCCCGGCCCGGGGCCGGCGCCGCGATCCGCGGCGCCGACCAGTCGGTCGCGGTCGCCGGTGACCGGCTGCGGCCGGGTCGCGCCCACCGGGACCGCGACCGGCGACCGGTCGGCCCCGACACGCTGTTCGCCCTCGGCTCGCTCACCAAGACCTTCACCACGCTGCTGCTCGCCGAACTCACGGCGCGCGGCGAGGTCTCCTACGACGACCCGATCGACACCCACCTGCCCCCCGGTGCCACCACCCGCCCCGGACCCGACGCCCCGCGCACCCTGGTGGACCTGGCCACCCACACCGCGGGGCTGCCAAGGCTGCCCCGCAACCTCTACCTCAGGGGCCTGCGCCACTGGTGGACCGACCCCTACGCCGCCTACCGCCCCGTCGACCTCTACCGGGCCACCGCCCGGCTGCCCCGCCACCGGAGGCGCACCACGATCCGCTACTCGACGTTCGGCGTGGGCCTGCTCGGCCAGCTACTGGCCAACGCCACCGGCACCGGCTACGCCGAGCTGCTCGCCGAGCGGGTGCTGCGCCCCCTCGGCATGCGAGACACCCTGGTGCCCGACGAGGCGACGCTGGCCGAGCGCGCCGCCCACGGCCACCGGCACGGACGGCCGTTCCCGCACTGGCACTTCGACGCGCTCGCGCCCTCGGGCGCGCTCTACTCGACCGCCGTCGACATGCTGCGCTACCTGCGCGCCCAGCTCAATCCCGCGACCCTGGACTCGGCCTCGCTCGCCTCCGCGGTCGTCGACTCGCAGTGGCCGCGGCGCGCCCATCCGCGCGGCCAGAAGGTCGTCGGCCTCGGCTGGGACATCCGGGTGGTGGAGGGCCGCACCCTGCTCTGGCACACCGGCGCCGCCGGCGGGTTCACCGCGTTCGCCGGCTTCAGCCCGGACGCCGACGCCGGCGTGGTGGTGCTGGCCAACACCACGCCCACCCACCGGCAGCCCGTGCTCCGGGCCGGCCGCCGGCTGTTCAGGGCCCTGGCCCTGCCCTGACGGTCACCGCTCGGGACGCTCCAGCCGCCGCCCCTCGATGTCGGGGTCCGGTACCACCCGGCCGAACCAGGCCGGGTGGTACCAGATCCGGGAACCGGCGATGGCCATCACCGCGGGCACCAGGGTCAGCCGGACCACGAACGCGTCGAGCAGCACACCGACCGCGAAGGCGAAGCCGATGGCCTTGATGGTCGGGTCGCCGGTCGCCATGAACGCCACGAAGATCGAGAACATGATCAGCGCGGCCGCGGTCACCACCCGGGCGGCGAGCGCCGTGCCGACCGCCACCGCGCGCCGTGGGTCGTCCGTCTCGCCGTGCACCTCCTTGATCCGGGAGACGACGAACACCTCGTAGTCGCTGGAGAGTCCGAAGATGATGGCGAGCATGATGATCGGCAGGAAGCTGATCGTCTCGGTCGGCGTGATGCCGAACAGGTGCTCGCCCCAGCCCCACTGGAACATGGCCACCTCGGCGCCGAAGGCGGCGGCCACCGAGAGCAGGAAGCCGACGATCGACTTCAGCGGCACCAGGAGGGTGCGGAAGGCGAACGTCAACAGCACGAAGGCGAGTCCGACGACCACCAGGAGGAAGACCGGCAGCGCGCCGGAGAGTTTGGACGAGACGTCGATGTTGGAGGCGGTGGTCCCGCCGACCGTGACATGGGCCCCGGTGCCGGCCGCGACCTGCTCCCGGTGGTCCCTGATGTGGTGCACCAGGTCGGCGGTGGCCGGGTCGTTGGGTCCGGTCGCCGGCACCGCCTGGATCACCAGCACGTCGTCCCGCGCCCCGATCGGCCGGGCCGAGACCACCCCCGGCTGGTCGCCGACCTCCTTCGCGATCCGGTCCGCGTCCCGGTCGCCGCGCACGCTGTCGGCCACCACGAGCAGCGGCCCGTTGGCGCCCACGCCGAAGCCCGCGGCGATCAGGTCGTAGGCGCGGCGCTGGGTGTCCGAGGTGGGCTTGGCGGAGCCGCTCGGCAGCCCGAGTTCCAACTGGGTGGCCGGCAGCGCGAGCACGCCGAGCAGCAGCACGCCGCAGACCAGCGCCGGCCAGCGGTGCCGCACCACGAACCGCGCCCAGGCCGCGCCTCTGGTGCGCTCGGGCTCGGCGGCCGCCGTCCTGGCCACCCGCTCGGTCCAGCCGGGGCGCCCCGGGAGCCGCAGGAAGCGCACGACCCGCTCCCCTGCGAAGCCCAGCACTGCGGGCAACAGGGTGAGCGCGATCGCCATGGCCACCAGCACGGCGACCGCGGCGCACAGGCCCATCACGGTCAGGAAGGGGATGCCGACCACCGAGAGGCCGCAGAGCGCGATGATCACGGTGAGCGCGGCGAAGACCACGGCGCCGCCCGCGGTGCCCACGGCCATGCCGGCCGAGTCCTCGCCCGCCATCCCGGCGAGCAGGTTGTTGCGGTGCCGGTAGAGGATGAAGAGGCCGTAGTCGATGCCGCAGGAGAGGCCGAGCATGATGGCGACCGTGGTGGCGGCGGAGGCGATGTCGACCACCGCCGCCACGGCCGTGACGCCCATGATGGTGATCAGCACCCCGAGCACCGCGGTCACGATCGGCACCCCGGCCGCCACCACCGCGCCGAAGGTGATCAGCAGGATGATCGACGCGATGACCAGACCGACGAGTTCGGGCAGTTCGGAGACCTCGGTGCGCCATCCCGGGTAGACGCTGCCGGAGTACTCGACCTGGACGTCCGCGTCCTGGGCCGGCCGCACGGCGCGTTCGACGTCGTCGAGCGTGGACTCCTCGACGTTGCCCGGCTCGGCGGTGAAGTCCACGCTCCCGAGGGCGACCCGCTGGTCCGGCGAGACGGCCCTGGCCCGGAACGGGTCGGAGACCGCGCCGACCTGGGGCACGTCGCCGAGCCGCCGCATGGTCTCCTCGATGGCGGCGCGCTGCCGGTGGTCGGTCACCCTGGTCCCCCCGTGGGTGGCGAAGACCACCTGCGCCGAACCGCCGCCGAAGGCCGGCAGCTTGCGCTTGAGCAGGTCCGTCGTGCGCTGCGACTCGGTGCCGGGGATGGTGAAGACGTCGTTGGTCTGGCCGCCGCTGCCGATCGCCGACGCCACCGCGACCACGGCGAGCAGCAGCCAGCCGACGAGCACCAGGCGGCGTCGGCGGTGGGCCCAGCGGCCGAGCCTGAACAGTACGTGGGACATCGCGCTTCCTCCTGGCCGGCCGCGGACGACGTGACCGACCGCGCCCGTCCGGTCACCGGTCGATCCTTCACCGGAGGCGCCGAACGCGGACACCGCGACACGCGTGGGTGGCGCGTGGGAGAATCCGCCCAATTGTCATGCCCATGAATCTCCGTTCGGAGGACCGCATGAGCAAGCCCCGCACCACCTCGCCCCTCAGACGCCTCGTCATCGCGCTGGCCGTGCCACTGCTCGCGCTCCTCGGCCCGGCGCTGCCCGCCCGGGCCGAACCGGCCCCCGCCGCGTTCACCACCGCCCAGCTGGCCGCCGCCGGCGACGCCGTGCGCGCCGCCGACGTCGCGGGCACGGCGTGGGCCGTCGACCACGCCACGGGCACCGTCCGGGTCACCGTGGACGACACCGTCTCGGCCGCCGACCTCGCCCACCTCCGCCGCACGGCGGGCCCACTCGCCGACGCCCTGACCGTCGAGCGCACCCCCGGCACCCTCACCCCCAGGCTCCGCGGCGGCGAGTTCGTCTACGGCGGCGGGGCGCGCTGCGCGGTGGGGTTCAACGCCCGCTCCGGCTCCACCTACCACTTCATCACCGCCGGGCACTGCACCTCGCTGGCCGGCACCTGGTACGCCAACCCCGGTCAGACCACCGCCGTCGGCCAGACCGTCGGCACCAGCTTCCCGAACAACGACTACGGCCTGGTCCGCTACCTCACCGCCCCCTCCCCCTGGCCGCCCGGCGTGATCTGCAACGGCGTGCCGGTCGACATCATCGGGGTCGGCACACCCACCGTCGGCATGAGCGCCGTCTTCGCCGGGCCGGTCAGCGGCTGCCGCACGGGGACCGTCCTGGCCCTCAACGCCACCGTCAACTACGGCGGCGGCGACATCGTCTCCGGGCTCATCCGCACCAACATCTGCGTCGAGGCGGGTGAGAGCGGCGCGCCGCTGTACACCCCGGGCCGGCTCGCGCTCGGGATCCTCTCCGGTGGCACCGGCAACTGCGCCACCGGCGGCACCAGCTACTTCCAACCCGTCGGAGAGGTGCTCAACGCCTACGGGCTGACCCTCCCGTAACGTGGCGGAATGCCCGAACTGCCCGATGTGGAGGAATTCCGGCGGATCCTGGCCTCCTGCGCCACCGGCCGCCGGGTCGAGCGGGTCGAGGTGGCCGACGCCGGCGTGCTGCGCGGGGTCACGGCGCGCCGGCTGCGACAGCGGCTCACGGGCCGGACGTTCACCGAACCGCGCCGACACGGCAAGTGGCTGCTCGCCCCCACCGAGGGACCCACCGTGCTCTTCCACTTCGGCATGACGGGCCGCCTGCGCTGCGACCCGGCCGACTCCTCACCCGCGCCCCACGACCGGGTCACCCTCGTCCTGGACGACGGCCACCGGCTCCGCTACCGCGACCAGCGCAAGCTGCGCGGCATCTGGTTCGCCGCCACGGCGGCCGACGCGGACCGGCTGCTCGCCGACCAGGGCCCCGACGCGCTGGCCCTCGCCCCCGGCGAGCTGGCCGAGCTGCTCGCCGGTCAGCGCCGCCGCGTCAAGGCGGCGCTGCTGGACCAGTCGACCGTGGCCGGGCTCGGGAACCTGCTGGCCGACGAGATCCTCTGGCACGCCAGGGTCCACCCGGCCCGCCGCGCCGTCGACCTGGGGGACGACGAACGGCACCGCGTCGACTCGGCGACCCGGCAGGTGCTGCGCGGGGCCGTGCCCACCGGCCACGTGTCCGCCAAGCGCTCCTGGCTGACGGCCAGGCGGGACGCGCCGGCACCGCACTGTCCGCGCTGCGACACCCCGCTCCGGCACAGCCGGGTCGCCGGCCGCAGCACCCTGTGGTGCCCCGCCTGCCAACCGGAGTGATCCCGGCGCGCGCCCTCGGCGCGGCGACCCGGTCACGCTTCCACACGCCTCCTTGCCGTCCCTGACGTGCGGGCATCCCCCAGCTGTAGGGTTCACGGAGCCGGGAGGGCGCGATGGGTGGTAAACACAGCGACGGCAAGAACGGCGAGGAGGGGGACAGGAAGCAGTCCCCGCGCGAGAGCGACAGTCAGTGGCCGGGGCCGGTCACACCACCGTCTCCTCCCTCTCCTCCTTCGTCGCCGTCGCCGCCGAGCCCGCCGGAAGGGCAGTAGGCGGAAAGGACTCCTTCGCATGACCACGATGCGGCGGCTCGTGGCGGCCCTGCGGGACGCCGGTTCGCTCCCACCCCGGTGGGAGGACACGGTCGCCGCCGTGGACCGTGCCGGCTTCGTTCCCGACGTCTGCCCGGGCCTCGACCGGGCGGCGGACGAGCCGGCGTGGCTGGCGGCCGTCTACAGCGACCGGCCCGTGGTCACCCAGGTGGACGAGGGCGTGCCGGGCGGGCGCGGGATCCCTACCTCCTCCTCGTCCCAACCGTCGCAGATGCTGGAGATGTTGGAGCTGCTCGACGTTCACGAGGGACACCGGGTGCTGGAGATCGGCACGGCCACCGGCTACCACGCCGCGTGGCTGTGCCACCGGCTCGGCTCGGAGCACGTCACCTCGGTCGAGATCGATCGGCGGCTGCACGAGGCCGCCAGGAGGAACCTGGCGGCCGCCGGGTACGCGCCGCGCCTGGTCCTCGGGGACGGCACCAGGGGCCACCCGGCCGGCGCCCCCTACGACCGGATCATCAGCACCTGCACCCTGCGCGAGATCACGCCCGAGCTGCTCGCCCAGACCCGCGACGGCGGGCGGATCGTCACCCCGTTCGGCAGCAGCTTCCACTCGTACTCGTACCTGACACTCGACGTCCACGGCGGCGTCGGCGAGGGCCGGTTCTCCGGCCGCCCCGCGTTCATGTGGTCGCGCACCCAGGCCGGGCGGGGCGCGGACCTCTCCGACGTGTACCACGGCGAGCGTGGCGAGCGCGGCACCACCGACCTCGACCCGGCCCAGCTCAACGACCCCGAGGCGATGTTCGCGATCTCGCTGCGCGTGCGGGACGCCTGGCCCGAGATCGACTGGGAGGACGACGGATCCGGCGAGTGGACGTACTGGCTGCTCTCCGACGACCGCCGCTCGTGGGCCAGAACGGAGTACGTCCCGGGCCGCACCGAGTTCACGACGGAGCAGCACGGCCCACGGCGCCTCTGGGACGAGGTGGCGGCGGCCTACCGCCACTGGAGGTCCCTCGGCGCGCCCGGGCGTTCGCGCCACCGCCTGCGGGTCACGCCCGAGGGCTGGTCGGTCGACGTGCCGGCTCCCCCTCGGCCCGACTGACCGCGTCGAGCAGCAGCTTCGCGGCCACCGTCGCACCGTCGGTGCGGATCGCGGCGGCCACGGCGCTCGCCCGTGCCCGGGTCTCGGGGGTCAGGGCGGTGGCGAGCGCGGCGGACAGGGAGTCGAGGGTCGGCGTCGGGCCGTCGTGAGCCGCGCCGATGCCCAGCTCGGCCACCCGCGCCGCCCAGTACGGCTGGTCCGCGATCTGGGGGACCACCACCTGGGGCGCGCCGGCCCGGCTGGCCGTCGTCGTGGTGCCCGCGCCGCCGTGGTGCACGACGGCGGCCACCCGGCGGAACAGCGCCTGCTGGTTGACCTCGCCGACGACGAAGCAGTCCTCGGCGTCGTCGATCGGGGCCAGGCCGGCCCAGCCGCGGGCGAGGACCACGCGGCGGCCCTGTGCTCGGCTCGCCTCGATGGCCACTCTGGCGATGTCCTTCGAGACGTATGCGGCCATGCTGCCCAGGCCCACGTACACCGGTGGCGCGCCGGCGCCCAGGAACGCCTCCAGCGCTGCCGGGAGCGGGCGTTCGTCGGGCAGCATCCACGCCCCGGTCTGCACCACGTCGAGGTCCGTCATGCCCCGCGCCGGGCACAGCGTCGGGTCCGCCGCCAGCCACGGCTGGTCGGTGAGGACGTGGTCGCGGACGTTGTCCACCGGGGGCAGGCCGATGGCCGCCCGCTGGCCGTTGAGCGCCTCGCCGTACAACGCGTTCACCCGCTGGGCGTCCTGCTCCCACAGCACCCGGTTGTCGGTCTCCTCCCGCGGGGACTGCCTGCCAGGACGCCGCCCCGGAGGGAAGTGCCGCGACGGCAGTCCGAGGGTGTGGAAGCAGGCGAGCACGTAGCGGATGCCAAGGCTCTCGGCCACGTCCCGGGCGCCGGCCGGCATCAGTCCGGTCGCCAGCAGCGCGTCACATCCCTCCGCCGCCGCGGTGAGTGTCTCGAACCGCGTGGCGACCAACTCGCGGGCGAGCCGGAACGCGTCCTCCACGGTCGGCGGCCTGCTGCCGGCGACCAC
>NZ_JBHXFJ010000126.1:0-7545 GCF_042722465.1 Streptomyces sp. NPDC127098 | reverse complement strand
CCGGGCCCGCCCCCCCCCCCCGGGCCCCCCCGCGCCGCCCCCCCCGCCCAGTCCCCCCCCGCCGGCGGGGGCCCGGCGGGGGGGGGGGCCGCCCCCCGGGCCCCGGGGGCGGGGGGGCCCACCACACGGCATGAACCGCGTCCCGGGTCAGGCCGCGGGTGCCACCGCGGCGACCGGACCGGGGGCCGGCGCCACGGCCGGGACTGCCGCCGGGGTCCTGGCCCGGCGGCCGTGGACCAGCAGTCCGGCCGCCGACGCGCCGGCGATCAGCACGCCACCGAGCACCAGCGCCGCCCTCGCACCGGCCAGCTCCATCAGCAGGCCCATCGCGGGCGGCCCCACCAGGCCCCAGCCGGTGCTCAGACTCCGCCACACGCCGAGCACCCGGCCGCGCATATGGGCCGGCGGGTCGGTCTGCAGGACCGTGGTGCCGGCCGTGTCCGAGACGGACTCCACCATGGCCATCGGGATCACCAGCAGGATCAGCAGCGCCAGCGAGGGCGCGAGGCCCGCGGCGACCTGGAGCAGGGCGCCGATCCCGGCCATCGCCGCGACCAGCCGCACCGAGGGTCGCTGCAGGACACCGGCCACCAGGGCCCCCACGATGCCGCCGACCGCGAGCGCCGTGGAGACGGTGCCGAACGAACCGGCGCCGGCCGCCAGCGGCCCGGTGACCAGCACCGCGAGCGTCAGCGTGTAGTTCCGGCCGAAGACGGCGGACAGGCCGGTGATGGCGGCCAGCGCCACGAGGCGCGGCCGCCGTAGGAAGAAGCTCAGGCCCTCCCGGGGGCTCGTGCCCGCCAGGACCGCGCCCCGAACGCCGGCGGCCGTGGGCTCGGCGGGCTCGGGCGCGGCCGGTGGGGGAGCGGCGTCCGGGTCGCGTCCCCGGTCGACCAGCCGCAGGAACGGGATGACGGCGGCGACGAACGCGAAGGACAGGCCGTTGGCCAGGAAGGCCGCCGAGGTGCCGAAGAGTACCACGGCGACGCCGGCGAGCGCCGTGCCGGCCAGCCGGCCCACGCTGTGCACCGCCGAGCCCAGGGCGATCGCCGAGGGCACGTCGCGCGTGTACACCAGGTCGTTGCCGAGCAGGGCGCACGCCGGCCCGTCCACCGTGGCGATCACGCCGGTGACCGCGGCGAGCAGCAGCAGCGTCGGCACGTTCAGCAGGTCGAAGGCGACCAGACCTGCGGTGACGACGGCCACCGCGCCCAGCGCGGCCTGGCTGACGGCCGCGGTCAGCTTGCGGGGCCAGGCGTCGACGACGGCGCCGCCGAACAGGCCGAGCAGCAGGCCGGGGCCGGCCTGCACGGCCAGCGAGAGACCGGTCATCGCGGCCGATCCGGTGACCTGGAGCACCAGCAGGTTCTGGACGGTCAGCTGCATCCAGGTGCCCGCGTTGGACACCAGGTTGGCCACCGACCACCAGCGCATGCTGGGGTAGCGGAGCGAACGCCACGGGTTGCGGTCCGATCGCGCGCGGTCGGCGGCGGCACGGCGCCTCAGGCGCGCGGGGGCGAGAAGAGACATGCGGATACCAGGGCCTGGCAGCAGGCGGGTGAGAGAACGCTGGCGGGGCGACGGCGTCCCGCCGATCAGCGCTGACCACCATGACAGACCGGTATCCGGCCGGGAAGACCAAGATCGTCCCCGACCCCGGCGGGTGCCACGCATCCCTTGTGCCGCAAGGGAAAGGCCCGCCCCGTGTGGTTCCTCACACCGGGCGGGCCCCGCCGGACGTCGCCGTCGGGCTCAGGGCTTGAAGACGACCTTCGTCGCGTCCTTCCGCTGGAACATCTCGTACGCCTCGGGAACCCGGTCGAGCGGCAGCCGATGGGTGGCGAAGTCGTCGACGCCCAGCGGGTCGTCGTCACCCAGCAGCGGCAGGATCTCCGGCACCCAGCGCCGCACGTTGGCCTGCCCCATCCGCAACTGGATCTGCTTGTCGAACAGCCGCATCATCGGCAGCGGATCGGCCATCCCGCCGTAGACGCCGCTCACCGAGACGGTGCCGCCCCGGCGCACCATGTCCACGGCCAGGTTGAACGCGGCCAGCCGGTCCACGCCCGCCGTGCCCGCCACCTGCTCGGCCAGCCGGTCGGGCAGCAGGGTGGTCAGGTTCTGCAACATCCTGCTCGGCGTGGAGCCGTGCGCCTCCATGCCCACCGCGTCGATCACGGCGTCGGGACCGCGCCCGCCGGTGCGGTCGCGGACGGCGCGGACGATGTCGTCGTGCGCGGTCAGGTCGAGGGCCTCCACCCCGCGTGACATGGCACGGGCCAGCCGCTCGGTCACCAGGTCGATCCCGATCACGTGCCCGACGCCCCGGTGGGCCGCGATCCGGCAGCACATGTCGCCGATCGGGCCGAGGCCGAGCACGACCAGGCTGCCCCCGGGCGGCACGTCCGCGTACTCCACGGCCTGCCAGGCGGTGGGCAGCACGTCGGACAGGTAGAGGTACCGGTCGTCCGGCACCTCGGGCGGCACCGGGATCGGCCCGTAGTGCGCCTGCGGCACCCGCAGGTACTCGGCCTGCGCCCCCGGCACCGAGCCGTAGAGGCGCGTGTAGCCGAAGATCGCGGCGCCCGAGCCCTGGCTGGCGACCTGGGTGGTCTCGCACTGCGTCTGGAGCCCCTGCCGGCACATCAGGCACGCGCCGCAGGAGATCTGGAACGGCACCACCACCCGGTCGCCTGGCCGCGGCGACGCCACCTCGGGGCCGGTCTCCTCGACCACGCCCATCGGCTCGTGGCCCAGGACGTCGCCCGGGGTCATGAACGGCGCGAGCACCTCGTACAGATGGAGGTCGGAGCCGCACAGGCCGGACGAGGTGACCCTGATCACCGCGTCCGTGGGCTCCCTGATCACCGGGTCGGGGACCTCCTCCACCCGGACGTCACGCTTGCCGTGCCACACCGCGGCCTTCATCGGGCACACCTCCCGTCGTCGGTCGTCCGGTCCGGGGCCCCGGGCGTCAGGTCAGCTCCGAGTAGCCGAACAGCTCGGCGTAGCCGGACGGCAGCTGGCTCAGCAGCTTGTTCATCTCGCCGCCGCTGACCTGGTCCGAGATCGCCGAGAAGACCACCCGGGTGTCGGTCTCCGCGGTCTCCTCGTCCTCGTCCGCGTTCTCGGCGACGTGGGCCACGAACTCCTCGACGCCCCAGCTCCGCCCCGAGCCGTCGGCCGCGTTGTCCAGGATCAGCGCCAGCTCGGCCGGCAACTGGTCGCCCAGGTGCGAGGAGGAGTGCGGAGGAAGACGCTCGCCCAGGGTGCTGAGGACGGCCTCCACCACCCGTTCCGCCTCGTCGTTCGGGTACTCGCCGCGGTCCCTCACGGTCGCGACGAACTCTCCATAGGACACGGCGTGCCTCCTTCCGCGCGGTCTGCCTTTGCGCCCGAGTACCACGCGACCGGCACCTGACACGGCATGGCCGCGGGCGTTTGGCGCCCGCCGGCCGTGGGGACCCGGCGGCGGTGACGGGCGACGACGGGCGGACGCTGCTGACGGGCTGGTTCAGCTTCCTGGACGGAGAGATCACGGCCGGCGACGTGCTGGCCCTCGAACGGGTGCGCGCGCTGCTCGTCGCCCGCGGCGTTCCGCACGACGTGGCCTGGAGCCCGCGCTTCGAGCCGGGCGGGCCCACCCTCGACGACGTCGACCCGGCCGACTACGACCGGCTGGTCTTCGTCTGCGGCCCGCTGCACGGCCCCGACATCGCCGAGCTGCACCGCCGCTTCGCGCACTGCCGACGGGTCGCCGTCGGCACCTCCGTCCTCGACCCCGCCGACCCGGCCGCCGCCGGCTTCCACGCCGTGCTCGCCAGGGACGGCGCCGGCCTCGCGCCCGCGCTCGACCTGGCGCTGCGGGCGCCCAGGGTGCGGCGCGAACCGGTGGTGGGGCTGCTCCTCACCGAGGGCCAGCACGAGTACCGCGGTCGCCGCCGCCACACGGAGGTCGCGCGGACCGTGACCGCCTGGCTGGCCGACAGCCGGGTCGCGCCCGTGGTGCTCGAGACCCGGCTCGACGCGGCGGACGGGCGGCTCTGCCGCAGCCCGGGGCAGCTGCTCTCCGCCCTGGAACGCCTCGACGCCGTCGTCACCGACCGGCTGCACGGCCTGGTGCTCGGCCTGCGGGTCGGTGTCCCGCCCATCGCCGTCGACCCGGTGGCCGGCGGCGCCAAGGTCACGGCGCAGGCCAGGGCGTGCGACTGGCCGGCGCTGCTGTCGGCGGAACACCTCGACAGGACCGCGCTCGACCACTGGCTGGCGTGGGCGCTCGGTCCCGGCCGGCGCGAGGCGCTGCGCCGCCGGGTGCTGCTCGCCACCGCCCGCGATCCCGCGAACGCCCTGGCCGATTTGTGGCACTCATCCTGAGATAGCAGGGTAGATCCGGATGGTCGTGGGTACCGGACGGCCGTCACAGGCCGCAGACGACCGTCCAGGAGGGCAGATGCCAGACCGCGCCGACGACGCCGTGCCGGAGAAGCAGGAGCAACTGGAGCCGCTGCGCGACCGCGGCGAGGACGGCCCGCTGACCACCAACTTCGGCACCCGGGTGGACGACACCGACAACTCGCTCCGCGTGGGCGAGCGCGGCCCGACCCTGCTGGAGGACTTCCACTTCCGGGAGAAGATCACCCACTTCGACCACGAGCGCATCCCCGAGCGGGTGGTGCACGCCAGGGGAGCCGGCGCCTACGGCCACTTCCGGCCCTACGCCTCGTTGGCCGAGTACACCAGGGCCGACTTCCTCCAGGACCCGAACCGCAGCACCCCGGTCTTCGTCCGCTTCTCCACCGTCGCCGGCTCCCGCGGCTCCGCCGACACGGTGCGCGACGTGCGGGGCTTCGCCACCAAGTTCTACACCCGCGAGGGCAACTACGACCTGGTCGGCAACAACATGCCGGTGTTCTTCATCCAGGACGCCATCAAGTTCCCCGACTTCGTGCACGCGGTGAAGCCCGAGCCGCACAACGAGATCCCGCAGGCCCAGTCGGCGCACGACACCTTCTGGGACTTCGTCTCGCTCCAACCCGAGTCCACCCACATGCTGATGTGGCTGATGTCCGACCGGGCGCTGCCGCGCAGCTACCGCATGATGCAGGGCTTCGGCGTGCACACCTTCCGCTTCGTCAACGCCGAGGGGCGCGGCACCTTCGTCAAGTTCCACTGGAAGCCTCTGCTCGGCACCCACTGCCTGGTCTGGGACGAGTGCCAGAAGCTCGCCGGCCAGGACCCGGACTACAACCGCCGCGACCTGTGGGACGCCATCGAGCGCGGCGACTTCCCGGAGTACGAGCTCGGCGTCCAACTGGTCTCGGAGGACGACGAGTTCGCCTTCGACTTCGACCTGCTCGACGCCACCAAGATCATCCCCGAGGAACTCGTCCCGGTTCGGCCCATCGGCCGCATGGTGCTCGACCGCAACCCGGACAACTTCTTCGCCGAGACCGAGCAGGTCGCCTTCCACACCGCGCACGTCGTGCCCGGCATCGACTTCACCAACGACCCACTGCTCCAGGGCCGCAACTTCTCCTACCTGGACACCCAGTTGATCCGGCTCGGCGGGCCCAACTTCGAGCAGCTGCCGGTCAACCGCCCGGTCGCCACCGTCCGCAACAACCAGCGCGACGGCTACGGCCAGCACCGCATCCACCCCGACCGCACCAGCTACGCGCCCAACTCGATCAGCGGCGGCTGCCCCGTGCTCGCCTCCCCGGACGCCGGCGCCTACGTGCACTACCAGGAGCGCGTCGACGGCGCCAAGATCCGCAGGCGCAGCCCCAGCTTCTCCGACCACTACAGCCAGGCCACCCTCTTCTGGAACTCGATGGCCGACTGGGAGAAGGAACACATCGTCGCCGCCTACCGGTTCGAACTCGGCAAGGTGACCAGGCGGGAGATCAGGGAACGCGCCGTCGAGCAGCTCAACCACGTCGACAACGACCTCGCGCGCGGCGTCGCCGAGGGCCTCGGCCTGCCGGCACCCGACCAGGCCGCCATCCCCAACCACGGCCGCTCGTCGCCCGCGCTCTCGCTGGCCAACCCCGTGGCCGGCGTGGCCGAGGCCGCCGGCGACGAGGCGTCCATCGCCACCCGCCGGATCGCCATCCTGGCCGCCGACGGCGTGGCCGGCGGCGACGTGCTCGCCCTGCGCGAGGCGATGGCGCGCGGCGGCGCGGTGCCCGAGGTGCTCGCCCCGCACGCCGGCGAACTGCGCACCACGGACGGCGGCACCGTCACGGTGGACCGGGCGATGTCCACCATGGCCTCCACGATGTACGACGCGGTCTGCGTGCCGGGCGGCCCCGACAGCGCGCGCACCCTGGCCGGCGACGGACTCGCCCTGCACTACGTGGCCGAGGCCTTCAAGCACGGCAAGGGCATCGCGGCGGTCGGCAGCGGGATCAGCCTGCTGGGCGCCCTGAACCTCCCGGGACTGCGGCTGTCCGCCGACGGCGACGGCGTCGTCGACGACCACGGCGTGGTCACCGCCGCGGACGGCGCCGACCTCGACGCCGTCACCGCCACGCTGGCCGACGTCATCGCCGAACACCGCGTCTGGACCCGCGACCAGGACGCGACGCCGGCCTGACGGCCACCACGCCGCCGCACGGCTCCGCGGTACGGCTCCGCCGGCCGGGCGGTCACCCCCGACCGCCCGGCCGGCTCGCCAAGGACAGGTGACTAGGCTTCAGCCGACACCATGGCACGGCGAGCGGAGGAAGCGGATGGAGATCGACACCTCGAAGGCGCACTCGGCCCGGGTGTGGAACTTCTGGCTGGGCGGCAAGGACTGGTACGCGACGGACAAGGACGCGGGCGAGCAGATCACCCGCGTGTACCCGGGCATCGTGCGCACCGCGCAGTACCAGCGGATGTTCCTCTCCAGAGCCGTCCGCTTCCTCGCCGGGGAGGCGGGCATACGGCAGTTCCTCGACCTGGGCACCGGGCTGCCGACGGTGGACAACACCCACGAGGTGGCGCAGCGCGTGGCCCCCGAGTCCAGGATCGTGTACGTCGACAACGACCCGCTGGTGCTCGCCCACGCCCGCGCGCTGCTCACCAGCACCCCGGCGGGCCGGACCGCGTACATCGACGCGGACGTGCGCTCCCCGGACACGATCCTGGAGCGGGCCGCCGAGGTCCTGGACTTCTCCCGGCCCGTCGCCGTCACCATGCTCGGCATCCTCGGACACATCCCCGACGAGGACGGGCCCGCCGACATCGTGCGGCGCCTGCTGGCCCCGCTGCCCGCGGGGAGCTACCTGGCCATCAGCGACGGCACCAACACCAACGCGACGCTCAACGAGGCCACCACCAACTACAACGCCCGCCTGGCCGGCGACTACACGTTGCGTGGTCCCGAGGAGGTCACCGCCTTCTTCGACGGCCTGACCCTTCTCGAACCAGGTGTCGTCACCATCGAACGCTGGCGCCCCGAGCACCCCGTCTTCGAGGACGAGCAGCCGGTGGACGCCGTGTGCGGCCTCGCCGTCAAGCGCTGACCCTGCCGGGGTCAGCGCGGGTTGTGCGGGGCGGGCG
>NZ_JBHXFJ010000125.1:0-7874 GCF_042722465.1 Streptomyces sp. NPDC127098 | reverse complement strand
GCGGGGAGGTCATTTTCTGTAATCACCTCGCGCACGTCTCCAGCCCCACCGCGCGCCGGCGCCCCACCCCCCCCCGCCCCCCCCCCCCGGTCCCCGGCGCCCACGCGGCGGGAAAGTCTGCGCAACCATGCTCCGCACCCTGATCCAGCATCCGGTCATCCGGCGCGCCGTCGCCTCCCTGGCGACCCTGCTGGGCGTCGCCGTGTTCGTCTTCGTCCTGCTGCGCGCCATCCCCGGCGACCAGATCACCGCGGCCCTCGGCACCGAGGCCGCCGCGCTCACGCCCCAGCAGCGAAGCGAGCTGGAGGCGTACTACGGCATCGACCAGCCGCTCGTGCTGCAGTTCTTCTCCTGGCTCGGCAACCTGCTGACCGGCAACCTCGGTTACTCCACCCGCTCGCAGGAGAGCGTGCTCGACCTCACCCTGGCGTCACTGCCGATCACCTTCGAGCTGGCGGTCCTCGCCATCCTGCTGGCGCTGCTCATCGGCGTGCCGCTGGGCATGCTCTCGGCGTCCAGGCCGGATTCGCCGCGCGACGCCGCCGGGCAACTGGTCGGCCTCGCCGGCCTGTCCATCCCGGCCTTCCTGCTGGCCACCACCCTGCTCTCGGTGCTGGCCTCCTCCTTCGGCTTCAACCCCAACGGCAAGGCGTTCGTGCCGCTCTTCGAGGATCCGGCACTCAACCTCCAGCAGATGCTGCTGCCCTCGCTCGTGCTGGGCTTCGGCATCGCCGCGCCGATCATGCGCACCACCCGCACCGCGGTGCTCGAGGTGCGGTCGCACGACTTCGTCCGCACCGCGCGGGCCAAGGGCGTCGGGGCGCGGCGGCTCCAGGTCCGGCACGTGCTGGGCAACGCGCTGGTGCCGATCGTCACCATGGTCGGGCTCCAGTTCGGCTACCTGCTGGGCGGGGCCGTGGTGGTGGAGCAGGTGTTCTCGGTGCCCGGCATCGGACGGCAGGTGCTGCTCGGCATCCAGCAGAAGGACTACGCGCTGGTGCAGTCCACGGTGCTGGTGATCGCCGCCGCGTTCGTCCTCGTCAACCTGCTGACCGACCTGGCCTACCGGCTGATCGACCCGAGGGTGCGTGCCGCATGACCGACCTCGCGCGAACCGCGCCCCTCGCGGTGCCGACCAGCCGCCGGGCGGGCCGGCTGCGGGCCGTGCTGCGCAGCCCGAGCGGCGTGATCGGCCTGGTGCTCGTCGTGCTGCTCGCCGTCGCCGGGCTGCTGTCGTTCACCGGGCTGCTGCCGCACGACCCGGTGGCCCAGGACCCGCCGAACCGGCTGCTCTCGCCCTCCGGCGACCACCTCTTCGGCACCGACCAGTTCGGCCGCGACGTGTTCTCGCGAGTCGCCGCCGGGGTCGGCAACTCGGTGCTGATCTCGGTCGTGGCGGTGGCGCTGGCCACGGTGGTGGGCACCGTCGGCGGCCTCGTCTCCGGCTTCTTCCGGGGCTTCGCCGACACGGCGATCGGCGGCCTGACCAACGTGCTGTTCGCCTTCCCGCCGCTGCTGCTCGCGCTGGCGCTGGCCTCCGTCTTCGACCGCAACTGGTTCACCATCGCGGTCGCCATCGCCGTCGTCTACGCGCCGATCTTCGTCCGCGTCACCCGCGGCCCGGTGCTGTCGCTGCGCGAGATCGAGTACGTCAAGGCCGCCACCAGCACGGGTCAGGGCCGGATCGCGATCCTGCTGCGGCACGTGCTGCCCAACATCGGGTCCATCGTGATCGTGCAGGTCACGCTCTCGCTCTCCTGGGCGGTGCTCACCGAGGCGTCCCTGAGCTTCCTCGGCCTGGGCGCGCCGCCGCCCGCCCCGTCGCTCGGCTCGATGATCTTCGAGGCACGCACGCTGGTGGAGATCGCCCCCTGGACGATGATCGCCCCGGGTGTCACCGTCGTGCTGCTGGTCGTCGGCCTCAACCTGTTGGGCGACGGCCTGCGCGACGCGCTCGACCCACGCAACCGAGGAGGACGCGCCCGATGAGGGTTCTTGGCATGATCTCCGGCACCTCGCACGACGGGATCGATGTGGCGCTGGTGGACTTCACCCTGACCGGCGACACTCTGCGCGGCGCCGTCGCGCACACCGCGAGCACCCCCTACCCGGCGGAGCTGCGCAAGCGGCTGGCGGCGGCGCTGCCGCCGGCCGCCACCAGCCTGGCCGAGGTGTGCGAGCTCGACACCCTGATCGGACAGGAGTTCGCGGCCGCGGCGGCGGCCAGCGTCGAGGCGGCCGGGCCCGTCGACCTGATCGTGTCGCACGGCCAGACGGTCTACCACTGGGTGTCGGGCGGGGAGGCCCTCGGCACCCTGCAGATCGGTCAGCCCGCCTGGGTCGCCGAGCGAACGGGCGTGCCGGTCCTGTCCGACGTCCGGATCCGCGACATCACGGCCGGCGGCCACGGCGCGCCACTCGTCTCCTACCTGGACGGGCTGCTGCTCGCCGGGCTCGGCGGCACCCCGGCCGCGCTCAACCTCGGCGGCATCGCCAACATGACGGTGCTGCGCGGCCCTTCCGACCTGTACGCGTACGACATCGGCCCGGCCAACGCGCTGATCGACGCGGTGGTCGCCGCGCGCGGCCTGCACCCGGCCGGCTACGACGAGGACGGCCGGATCGCCGCCTCGGGCACGGTGGACCAGCGGCTGCTCGACGTCCTGCTGGAGGACCCCTACTACCGGCTCGCGCCGCCGAAGAGCACCGGCAAGGAGCACTTCCACGGCGACTACCCGGCGCGCGCCGTGGCCTCGGCCGGCGTCGAGGTGTCCTCGGCGGACCTGGTCGCCACCCTCACCGAGCTGACGGTTCGCACCGTCGCCCGCGACGTGCTGGCCGCCGGCGTCGACACCCTGGTGGCCTCCGGCGGCGGCTGCCGCAACCCGGTGCTGATGGACGGCCTGCGGGCCGCGCTGCCGGGGGTTCGGGTGCTGCCCTCCGACGAGTTCGGCGCCCCGGCCGACGACAAGGAGGCCATCGCCTTCGCCCTGATCGGCTGGTGCACCGCGCACGGCCTGCCGGGCTCGGCCCCCGCCGGCACCGGCGCGCGGGCGCCGCGCGTGCTCGGCAGCCTCACCCCGGGCGCCGGACCGCTGACCCTGCCGACGCCGCTGGCCGCGCCACCGAAGGCGCTGACACTGAGCACGCCATGACTCCGGCGATCCGCGAGCTCCGCGAGATCCGCCCCGCGACGGCCGCGGACCTGGAAGGCGTCGTCTCGGTCTTCCTCGGCTGCTGGCAGGAAAGCTACCCACGCTTCCTGCCGGCGCCGCTGGTCGCGGCGATGACGAGGGAGCGAGCCACCGCACTGTGGCGCTCGGCGCTCGGCGAGGTACGGGTCGCCGCGGCGGACTCCGGCGAGATCCTCGGCGTCACGCGGTGGGCGACGGACGGCCTGATCCACTCGCTCTACGTCGCCCCCCACGCGCGGGGCCTCGGACTCGGCGCCGCCCTGCTGCGGGCCGCCACGAAGGCGCTGCGCTCAGCCGGCGCCACCGAGGCCCGGCTGTGGTGCTTCCGCGCCAACGAGCCGGCGCTCGCCTTCTACCGGCGCCAGGGCTGGCACGAGGACGGCACCACGCGCGTCCAGGACGAGTTCGGCGAACCGGAGGTTCGCCTGACGCGGGCGCTTGCCGCGCGGGAGGCCCGGTGAATCCGCTGGTGCTCGCCGCGCAGCGGCTCGTCGGTCGGGCGCCGCAGGCCGACGCCGCTCCGCCGGCCGGTGTGGTGCTCGCGTTGCGCGCTCCCGGGCTCTCGCTCGACGCCGTGGCCGGTACGCGTTCGCCCGACGGCGCGCCGATGACGGCCGCGACCCACCATGACCTGGCCTCGGTGACCAAGGTCGTGGCCACCACCACGGCGCTGATCCGACTCGTCTCGGACCGGCTCGTCGGGCTCGAAGAGCCGGTGCGCCGGTTCGTGCCGGCGTTCGCCGGCGGCGGCAAGGACGCGGTCACCGTGCGGGACCTGCTGCTGCACCGTGGCGGGCTCTGGGAGTGGTGGCCGCTGTACGTGGCCGCGCGGGGCGACCGGGACGCGGCGCTGCGGCACGCCGCCAGGCTGCCGTTGCGCTACCCGCCGGGGCGTGAACGCCACTACTCGGACCTCGGGTTCATGCTGCTCGGCCAGGTGGTCGAGGCGGCGGCCGGGCAGCGGCTCGACACCGCCGTGCGGGCGCTGGTGACGGAGCCGCTCGGCCTGGCGGCCACCCGTTACGGCCGCCCCGCCGGCGACGAGGTCGCCACCAGCGCCCGGGGCGACGACGTCGAGATGGCCATGCTGGACACCGGCCACCCCTATCCGGTGCCGCACCGCGCCGCCGACTTCGGCCGCTGGCGGCGGGGCCCGATCAGCGGCGAGCCGAACGACGGCAACGCGCACCACGCGCTCGGCGGCGTCTCGGGCCACGCCGGTCTGTTCGCGCCGCCGGCCGACCTGGTCGGGTTCGCGACCGCGCTGGCCGGCCACGCCGAGCACGACCGGCTGTGGCGTCCTGAGGTGGTCGAGGAGTTCTTCGCGCCTGGTCCCGACCCGGGCCAGTCGCTCGGCTTCCGGCGCTATGAGCTGGCCGTCGGCGCCGAGGCGGTCACGCTGCTCGGCCACCCGGGATTCACCGGCTGCGCGGTCGGCTTCGTGCCCGGCCGCGGCATCGCGCTGGCGCTGGCCGGCTGCCGGCTGTTGGCCGACGGGCCGCCGGTGTCGACCGACGACCTGTGGGCGGCGGCCCGCGCCGCCGCCGGCGAGGCCCTGACGTCCGCTTCGAACCACCCCGCACCACCGCGCGACCCGCGCACCAGCACGCGAAACAGGTGACCATGCATACCGCACCCCCCGTCCTGTCCATCCGCGATCTCTCCGTCTCCTTCCGCACGGGTGGCGTCGAGGTGCCGGCGGTCAGGGGCGTCTCGCTCGACGTCGCGGCCGGCCAGACCGTCGCCGTGGTCGGCGAGTCCGGGTCGGGCAAGTCGACGACCGCGGCGGCCGTCAACCGGCTGCTGCCGCCCGGCGGCCGCGTCACGGGCGGCCGGATCCGCTTCGAGGGCCGGGACCTGGCGGAGCTGAGCGAACACGAGATGGTCGGCGTGCGCGGCGCGGGCATCGGGCTGGTGCCGCAGGACCCGATGACCAACCTGAACCCGCTGATGCGGATCGGCGACCAGATAGCCGAGGCCCTGGTGGTGCACGGCCGCGCCACGGGGAAGGCGGCGCGGGCCCGGGTGGTCGAGCTGCTGGAGCTCGTCGGCATCCCGGAGCCGGCCCGCAGGGCCGACCAGTACCCGCACGAGTTCTCCGGCGGCATGCGGCAGCGCGCCCTGATCGCCATGGGCCTGGCCTGCCGGCCGAGGCTGCTGATCGCCGACGAGCCGACCTCGGCGCTCGACGTCACCGTGCAGCGCCGGATCCTGGACCAACTGGACGCGCTCACCGAGGAGATGGGCACCAGCGTGGTGCTGATCACGCACGATCTCGGTCTTGCCGCCGAGCGAGCCGACACCGTCGCGGTGATGTACCGGGGCGAGATCGTGGAGTTCGGGGAGGCGGCGCGGATCCTGGCCGCCCCGGGCCACGAGTACACCCGGCGGCTGCTCGACGCGGCGCCCAGCCTCTCCTCCACCTCGCTGGTCAAGGCCGCGGGGCCCACGGCCGAGCCGCGCGACCTGGTGGAGGTGCGGGAGTTGACCAAGGAGTTCCCGGTGCGCGGCGGCCGGGGGGCGGGGCGCGGCGCGGCGGATCGTTTCACCGCCGTCGACCGGGTCGGCTTCACCATCCCGCGCGGCCAGACGGTGTCGATCGTCGGCGAGTCGGGCTCGGGCAAGTCGACCACGGCCAACCTGCTGCTGGGGCTCGAACGACCGACCTCGGGCCAGGTGCTCTTCGAGGGCACCGACGTGGCGGGACTCGGCCGCCGGGAGCTGTTCGCCTTCCGGCGCCGGGTGCAGCCGGTCTTCCAGAACCCGTACGCCTCGCTCGACCCGCGCTACACCGTGGCCCGGTCCGTCGCCGAGCCGCTGCGGGTGCACCGGATCGGCACCGCGAGGGAGCGGGAGCAGCGGGTGGCCGAGCTGCTGGATCAGGTGGCGCTGCCGGCCGACATGGCCGACCGGCTGCCGCACGAGCTGTCGGGCGGCCAGCGGCAGCGGGTGGCGATCGCCCGTGCCCTGGCGCTCTCCCCCGACCTGGTGGTGCTCGACGAGGCGGTCTCGGCGCTCGACGTGCTGGTGCAGGCGCAGATCCTGGAGCTGCTCGCGGAGCTCCAGCGCGAGCTGGGGCTCAGCTACCTGTTCATCAGCCACGACCTGGCCGTGGTGCGGATGATCTCGCACCAGGTGCACGTGATGCGGGAGGGGCGGATCGTGGAGAGCGGCACCCCGGACCGGCTCTTCGCGGCGCCGGAGTCCCCGTACACCCGCGAGCTGCTGGCCGCGATCCCCGGGGCCGGACTGGCCGCCGCCTAGCCGCCGCCTGCCGGAAAACGGGGTGCGGAGGGCCGGCGTCGCTGGCATTCTTGGCCCTCGCGTCCGTCGTGGGAAGGGGAGCCGATGAGCACCGGGCAGAGCGGGTCACACGGGGTCGAGGCGCTGTTCGCGAGCGGGCGGCTGATCGCGATCCCGCGCCGCGCGGCGCGGCGTCAGCAGCTCCTGGAGCATCTGGCGGACACCCTGTTCGAGCCGGACCGCTCCTACGACGAGCGCGAGGTCAACGACGCGCTGCGCCGCGTGCACGACGACTGTGCGGCGCTGCGCCGCTACCTGGTCGACGACGGCTGGCTGACCCGCAGCCCCGACGGACGCCACTACCTGCTGACGCCGGTGCCGCAGAGCGCCTGACGGGCCCCGGCAGGGCCCGTCAGCTCTTGGTCGCGCCGGCCGTGAGGCCGGCCACCAGGTAGCGCTGGCCGAGCACCGCGGCCAGCACCACCGGCACCGACATCAGCGTGGCGGCGGCCATCAGGCCGCCCCAGTCGGTGCCGGCGTAGGAGATGAAGTTGAACATCGTGACGGGCACGGTCTGGGTGCTCTCGTCGGCGAAGACCAGCGCGAACATGAAGTTGTTCCAGCTGAAGACGAACGCCAGCAGCGAGGCCGTGGCGGTGCCGGGCGCGGCCAGCGGCAGCGCGATGCGCCAGAACGCGCCGAACGCGCTGAGGCCGTCGGTCCTGGCGGCCTCCTCCAGCTCCACCGGCAGCCGCTCGAAGAAACTGATCATGATCCAGAGGATGAGCGGCACCGAGACGAACATGTGGCTGAGGACCAGGACGGTGTAGCTGCCGACGAGGCCGGCCCTGGCGAACAGGTAGTACCAGGGCACCAGGAGCGACACCGCGGGAACGATGCGGGCGATGAGGATCAGCGAGCCGGTGCGGTACATCCGGAACCGGCCCACCGCCCAGGCGGCCGGCACCGCGATGACGGCGGAGAGGGCCGTGGAGATCGCGCCGACGATCAGCGAGTTCATCATGGCGCGCGGGATCTCGCTGTCGCCGAGCACCGCGCGGAAGTTGTCCAGGGTGGGCGAGAAGAACAGGCCCACGCTCGGGTCGGTGACCTGCACGTTGGTCTTGAAGGCGGCGGCGAACATCCAGACCACGGGCAGCGCGAAAACGAGGCAGACGGCGGCGATGGCGACACCTCGCAGCCAGGCGAGGTTCCGTCGCCGGCGTCGGTGCGCGACGGCGGCGGGGCTGGCGGTGGCGGTCGTCATGCGGACTCCCTCGTGACCCGGCGGCGGAGCAGGACCACGACGCCGATGATGAAGAGCGTGAAGAGTGCGAGGACGGCGGAGGCCAGCCCGTACTCCAGGTAGTCGAAGGTGAGGCCGTAGGCGTAGACGTTGAGGGTCTCGGCCTCGAAGTCGGAGCCGCCGCCGGGGCC
>NZ_JBHXFJ010000124.1:0-7927 GCF_042722465.1 Streptomyces sp. NPDC127098 | reverse complement strand
TATCCGGCGATGGCGGTGGGGTCTTCGGCGTTCAGAGGCGCTGGCACGGCGCTTAATCTAGCGACGGTCGGAAACCGGTCAACCTTGCGATTGAATCAGTTCGGCTACAGCACCCGCACGCCGTTCAGGCCGACTCGCGGCGCACCAGCTCCGTGGGCAGGATCACGGCCGAGGTGTCCTGGCCCTCGATCTGCGCCAGCAACAGCCGGACCATCTCCGCGCTGATCCGGTCCCACGGCTGGCGGATGGTGGTCAACGCCGGGCGCGCGGCGACGGCCGCCACCGAGTCGTCGAAGCCGCCGACCGCCACATCGTCCGGGACCCGCCGCCCGGCGTCGCCCAGCGCGGCCAGCGCGCCCTGGGCCATCAGGTCGGAGGCGACGAACAGCGCGTCCAGGTCCGGGCGTCGGGCCAACAGCTCCTCGGCGGCCCGCGCGCCGCTGTCCCGGCTGTAGTCGCCGGTGGCGACCAACTCCGGCTCGTACCGCAGCCCCGCCTCGGCCAACACCTCGCGGTAGCCCGCCAGCCGCTCCACGCCGCCCGGGGTGTCCAGCGGCCCCGTCACGATCCCGACCCGCCGGCGGCCGACCGACAGCAGGTGCCGGACCATGGTGCGGGCCCCGTCCCGGTCGTCCGCCGCCACGTGCGCGAGCCTGATCCCGGTGAGCTGCGGGGTGCCGCAGATCACCACGGGCACGCCGGCCTTCACCAGCTGCTCGGCCACCGGACTGCCGGCCCGGCTGGAGATCAGCAGCACCCCGTCCACGTGGCCCGAGCCGACGTAGCGCACGATCCGGCGCTGCTCCTCGACCGTGCCGGCCAACATCAGCAGCAGCGGTATGTCGTGCGCGGCCAGCGCCTCGGTGCAACCCCGCAGCAGCACGTTGAAGTTGGGGTCCTCGAAGAACTTCTCCTGCGGCTCGGTGAGCAGGAAGGCGGCCGAGCCCGTGCGGCCGGTGATCAACGAGCGGGCGTGCCGGTTGACGACGTAACCGGTCTTGCGGATGGCCGCGTTGACCGCCTCGGCCGCGGCCGGGCTGACGTGGTGGCCGCCGTTGAGCACCCGCGAGACGGTGCCCCGGGAGACGCCGGCGACCCGCGCCACGTCGTGGATCGTCGGCCGCCGGCGTCGCTCTCCCGGTTTCACGCGCATGTCACGACTTTACGGCGCCCGACAGCAGGTCCAGACTCCAGAACCGCTGGATCACCAGGAACAGCGCGATCAGCGGGACGATCGCCAGCAGCGAGCCGGTGATCACCAGGGTGTAGAGGGCGGGGGAGTTCGAGCCCTGGTTGAGCAGCGTGAACAGGCCGAGGGTGATCGGGAACTTCTCGTCGTCGCTCAACATCACGTACGGCAGGAGGAAGTTGTTCCAGATCGCGACGAACTGGAAGAGGAAGATCGTCACCAGGCCCGGCAGCATCATCGGCAGCGCGATGGTGCGGAAGATCCGCCACTCGCCGGAGCCATCCATCCTGGCGGCCTCCAGCAGGTCGGCGGGCACGGCCGCGGTGGCGTAGATCCGGGCCAGGTAGATGCCGTAGGGGGAGAGGACCAACGGCAGCAGCACCGAGGGGTAGCTGTCGGTGAGTTCCACCTCGGCCAGCATCAGGTACTGCGGAACGGCGAGGATCACCGGCGGCATCAGCACGCCGGCGAGCAGCACCGAGAAGACGGCCTCCCGGCCGCGGAAGCGGTAGACGGCGAGGCCGTAGCCGGCCAGCGCGGAGACCGCGCAGGACAGCAGGGCGCCGACGCCCGCGTACAGGCCCGAGTTCGCCATCCACTGCCAGTAGACGCCGTCCCGGTAGTCGTTCAGGTCCGCGATGTTCTCCAGCAGCCCGGTGCCGGGCGCGAAGGTGAAGGTGGAGAACAGCTCGTCGCCGGCCTTGGTCGCGGCGACCAGCACCCAGGCCACGGGCAGCAGGCAGTAGAGGGCGCCGAGCAGCAGCGCGGCGGTGGGCAGCAGTGCGATCCGGCGGGTCATCGGCCGGCCTCCTCCTGGCGGTTACGGGAGTTGGCCGCCCGCAGGAAGCCGAAGGACAGCGCCAGGGTGATCACCGCGATGACCACGGCGGTGGCGGCGGCCGCGTGGATGTCGCCGCCGCGGAACGCGTCCTGGTAGACCTTCATCATCGGACTCCAGGTGGTCGGGATGCTGTTGGTGAGCGGCCTGAGGGTGGTCGGCTCGTTGAACACCTGGAGGGTGGCGATGACCGAGAAGAAGAAGGTGAGCACCAGCGCGGGCGCCACCATCGGGATCTTGATCCGCAGCGCGATCTGCGCCTGCGAGCAGCCGTCGAGCCGGGCCGCCTCGTAGACCTCGGCGGGGATGGCGCGCAGCGAGGTGTAGATCACGATCATGTTGAAGCCGGTGCCGCCCCAGACCGCGATGTTGGCCATCGCCACGTAGAGCGGACCGCCGGCGAGCAGGTCGGGGGCCGGCAGGCCGAACCGGTCGAGCAGGTAGTGCAACGGGCTGACCGACGGCAGGTAGAGAAAGCCCCACAACATGCCGGCGATCACGCCGGGCACGGCGTAGGGCAGGAAGATCACCAGCCGGCCGAAGCGGCGGCCGCGTACCCGCTCGGCGTCCAGCAGCAGCGCGAAGAGCAGGGCCAGGCCCAGCATCACCGGGATCACGATCAGGCCGTAGCCGAGCACCCGCCCCGCGCTGGCCAGCAGCTCCGAATCACCCAGCGCGTCCGCGTAGTTGGAGAGGCCGGCCCATACCTCGGAGCGGGCGCCGCTGCCCAGGCCGAGGCCCTGGACCTCGATCCGGTGCAGGCTGAGCCAGATCGCGTAGCCGATGGGCAGCGCGAAGAAGAGCAGGAAGAGCACGGCGGCGGGGGCGAGGAAGGCGTACGGGGCGCGCCGCCGCGCCCCGTACGCCTGGCGGCGGGTCCTGCTCACCGAGCCACCTGGAAACCGTGGGACTCCATGTCGTCGACGGTGGCCCGCTGCATGGCGGTCAGCGCGGCGGCGAAGTCGCCCCGGCTCTCTGCGGCCTGCCCGAAGGCGTCGTTGAAGGTGGCGTAGGCGACATTGACGTTGGGACCCCAGGCGGCGGGCGCGGTGCCGGCGGCTATCTCGGCGGCCAGCGCGTAGAAGTCGGGCTGGTTGGCGAAGTAGGCCGGCGGCTCGGCGAGCGCGTCGCCGGTCTGGGCGGCGGTGGCGGCCGGGTAGACGCCGCCCTCGGTGACCAGCGCGGCCAGGGCCTCGGGGTCGGTGTTGAGCCAGGTGGCGAACTCGACGGCGGCCGCCCGGTGCTCGGTGTCGTTGGTCACGGCGGTGGTCGAACCGCCCCAGCTGCCGGTGGCGTTGTCGCCCGCGTTCCACTGGGGGAGCGGGGCCATGGCCCAAAGCCCCTCGGTGTCGGGGGCGGCGGTGGTGAGGGTGCCGGGCGCCCAGACGGCGCTGACCCAGGCGATCTGGGAGCCGTCGTTGAGCGCCTGGTTCCACGCGGGCGTGTACATCGGCTCGTTGCTGACGAGGTCCTCGGCGACCAACCCACCCCAGAAGTCCGCGACCCGCCGGGTGGCCTCGTCGTCGATGGCCACCCGCCAGGTGTCGCCCTCGGTGGTCCACCACCGGGCGCCGGCCTGCTGGGCGAGGCCGGCGAAGAGGCCGGCGTCGTTGGCCGAGAAGGTGGTCAGGTAGCGGTTCGGGTCGGCCTCGCGGAGGGCGCGGGCGGTGTCGGCGAACTCGTCCCAGGTGGTCGGGACCTCGAGGCCGAACTCCTCGAACAGGTCCTGCCGGTAGTAGAACATCATCGGCCCGGAGTCCTGCGGGACGGCGTAGACCGCCTCACCGCCGAGGGTGACCTGCTGCCAGACGCCCGGCGCGAACGCCTCGGCCACCTCGTCCCCGAGCTCGCCCGAGATGTCGGCGAGCACGTCGTTGCTGACCAGGGTGGGGATCGCCTGGTACTCGGCCTGCACCAGGTCGGGCGCCTCGCCGGCCTGGGCGGCGGTGATCGTCCTGGTGACCAGGTCGTCGCCGGCGGCCTGCTCCCTGACGGTGACCTGGATGTCGGGGTTTGCCTCGTTCCAGAGGTCCACGACGGCCTCCATCCCGGGCGCCCAGGCCCAGTAGCTGAGGTCGACCGGCCCGGACCCCGAGGAGTCGCCGTCGTCTGAGCCACCGCAGCCGGCGAGGGCCGCGGCGGAGAGCGTGGTCGCGAGGCAGGTCACAAGGGTGCGGTGGAGCTTCATCGCGTCCTCCGTGTGGTGAAAGCTCGGCTGTGAGCGTTCACAGTAGAGAAACCAATTGCACACTTGTCAATGGTTGTTGCTGTGCGGTTATGTTGGGGATATGCAGTCCGGCAGAGACTGTGTACGTTCCCAGATCGTGGCCCATAAGGGGGCCCAAGGAGAGTGCCATGGACCGACTCGCGTTCGGCGGAGACTACAACCCGGAGCAGTGGCCGGAAGAGGTCTGGGCCGAGGACGTCGCGCTCATGCGCGAGGCCGGCGTGACCCTCGTCAGCCTCGGGATCTTCTCCTGGGCCAAGCTCGAACCCGCCCCCGGCGAGTACGACTTCGACTGGCTCGACCGGATCATCGGCCTGCTGCACGACGCCGGCATCGCCGTCGACCTCGCCACCCCCACCGTGGTGCCGCCCGCCTGGTTCTACCGCGCCCACCCCGAGGCCCTGCCCGTCAGCCGCGAGGGCGTGCGCTGGGCCTTCGGCTCACGCGGCGCCATCTGCCACAGCTCGCCCGCCTACCAGCAGGCCGCCGCCCGCGTCGCCACCGCGCTCGGCGAGCGCTACGGCCGCCACCCCGCCGTGCGGATGTGGCACGTGCACAACGAGTACGGCGTGCCGGTCCTCGAGTGCTACTGCGACACCTCGGCCGCCGACTTCCGCCGCTGGCTGCGTGACCGCTACTCCCACCTCGACGCCCTCAACGCCGCCTGGGGCACCGCCTTCTGGGGTCAGGCCTACGGGGACTGGGAGGAGATCAAGACGCCCAGGCTCACCCCCACCGTCGCCAACCCCGCCATGCGCCTCGACTTCGCCCGCTTCGCCAGCGACAGCGCCCTGGCCAACTTCGTCCGCGAGCGCGACATCCTCCACGAGCTCTCGCCCGGCGTCCCCGTCACCACCAACTTCATGGTCTCGCCCACCCAGTGCGACACCATCGACTACTGGAAGTGGGGCCGCGAGGTCGACATCGTCACCAACGACCACTACCTGGTGGCCGAGGACGACCGCAACCACATCAACCTCGCCATGGCCGCCGACCTCACCCGCTCCGTCGCCGGCGGCCGCCCCTGGCTCCTGCTCGAACACTCCACCAGCGCCGTCAACTGGCAGACCCGCGGCATCGCCAAGCGCCCCGGCGAGATGGCCCGCAACAGCCTGGGCCACGTGGCCCGCGGCTCCGAGGGCGCCATGTTCTTCCAGTGGCGCGCCTCCCGCTTCGGCGCCGAGAAGTTCCACTCCGCGATGGTCCCGCACGCCGGCACCGACAGCCGCATCTGGCGCGAGGTCGTCCAACTCGGCGCGGGCATCGGCGCGTTGACGCCCCTGAAGGGCAGTCGCACGGTCGGGGACGTCGCCGTGGTCTGGGACTGGGAGTCCTGGTGGGCGCAGCGTCTCGAGTGGCGGCCCAGCGAGGACCTCGACACCAGGGAGCGCGCCGAGAGCTACTACGCGTCGCTCTACGACCGGCACCTCACCGTCGACTTCGTCCATCCCGAAGGCGAGTTGACCGGCCACCCGCTGGCCGTCGTCCCCGCCCTCTACCTCGCCACCGCCGCCGCCGGCGCCAACCTCCGCCGCTACGTCGAGGGCGGCGGCACGCTGCTCGTCTCCTACTTCTCCGGCATCGTCGACGAGCACGACGCCGTCCACCCAGGACCGCACCCCGGCGCGCTGCGCGACGTACTCGGCCTGACCGTCGAGGAGTTCCAGCCGCTGCGGGCCGGCGAGTGGGTGGGCCTGACCTCGGCCGACGGCACCGAGCGGCCCGACCTGGCCGGGGACGTCTGGGCCGAGACCCTCGTCACCAGGGGCGCCGAGCCCGTCTGGCGCTACGCGGACGGACCGGCCGCCGGCGGCCCCGCCGTCACCCGGCACGCCCTCGGCTCCGGCACCGCCTGGTACGTCTCCTCCCGCCTCGGCCGGGACGGGATCGACGCCGTACTGGCCGCCGCCACCGCGGACGCCGGCATCGCGCCCCGCGACGAACTCCCGCGCGACGTCGAACTGGTGCGACGCCGCGGCGACGGCGGCGAGTACGTCTTCGCCATCAACCACACCGCCACCGAGGCCAAGGTCGACCTGGCGGCGCACGGCACCGAACTGCTCACCGGGGAAAGCGTGGCCGGCCGCCTCGCCGTCCCCGCCGGGACCGTGCGGGTGGTGCACATCACCCACTGAAGGCACTCATGGAAGGGACCCATGATGCGCAGACGAACCATCCTCCGGGCCGGCACGGCCGCCATCGCCGCGCCCGTCGCGTCAGTCGCCCTCACCACCGGCGCGGCCCAGGCCGCGCCGGTGCGGATCCAGGGCGTCGACCTGTCCTCCGTCCCCAAGGGCGAGGCCCGCGGCGCCGTCTTCCGCTACGCGAACGGCACCGCGGGCGACCCCGTCCGCATCCTCCAGGAGGGCGGCGCCAACTACGTCCGGCTCAAGGTCTGGGTGAACTCGCCCGACGGCTACCACGGCAAGCCGCAGATCCTCGCGATGGCCAGGCGCGCCCAGGCCCTCGGCATGCGCACCCTCATCGACTTCCACTACTCCGACTCCTGGGCCGACCCCGGCCAGCAGACCAAGCCCGCCGCCTGGCAGAACCTTTCCTCCAGCGCGCTCGAACAGGCCGTCTACAACCACACCTACGACATCCTTGACGGGCTGCGCGCGCAGGGCACCCCGGCGGCGATGGCGCAGATCGGCAACGAGATCAACAGCGGCATGCTGTGGCCCGACGGCCGCTACACCAACTGGCCGCAACTCGGCCGCCTGCTGACCGCGGGCGTCCGGGCGGCCCGCGCCGCCTCCCCCGGCATCCAGGTCGCGCTCCACCTGGCCGAGGGCGGCAACAACTCGGGCACCGTCTGGTGGTTCGACAACGCGCTGGCCCAGGGCGTCTCGTTCGACGTCATCGCGCTGTCCTTCTACGGCTACTGGCACGGCACGCTGGACGACCTCCAGTTCAACCTGAACGACGTCTCGGCGCGCTACGGGAAGGACGTGCTGGTCGCCGAGACCGCCTACCCGTTCCGCACCGACAGCAAGGACAGCCACCCGCAGATCATCACCGCGCGGGAACCGGTGGCCGGCCTCCCCGCCATCCCCGAGGGCCAGCTGCAGTGGATGCGGTCGATCACCACGGTGGTCTCCCGCGTCCCGAACAACCGGGGCCTCGGCGTCTTCTACTGGGAACCGGCCTGGACCGCCGTCCCCGGCAACGGATGGGACCCCTACGACCCGAACTCCGGCAACGCCTGGGAGAACCAGGCCCTCTTCGACTACGACAACCGCGTCCTGCCGGCGGCCACCTGGCGCTGACACGCCGCTACGCGCTTGGCGTTGGTCGCCGGCCCGCAGGCCCGGGCCACCGGTGCGCTCCGCGCGCCTGGTGCCCGGGCCTGCGGCTGTGTGTGCCTGCGGCCGTGCCGCGCTCACCCACCCGCCCTCCGGGCGGGGCGTTGCGCGGCAGCGGCCGCGCGCGGAGCGCGAGTAGGGGTGGGTGGGCGGGGGAAACCCGGCGCGCAGCGCTACGGGCCCGGCTGTCAGGCCGGGCGTCGCGCGGGGTGCCGCCGCGGCCCGCGCCACCCCGGCGGCTGACCCCGCGCGACAGCGCGGTTGCGCGCGAAGCGCCACGGGCCCGGCCGTCACGCCGCACACCGCGCGGAGCGCGCCCCGCAGGGCCCCACGCAGCGCGCGGACGCCCGCCCGGCCAGGGCCGGGCG
>NZ_JBHXFJ010000123.1:0-8201 GCF_042722465.1 Streptomyces sp. NPDC127098 | reverse complement strand
CCGCCACCGCGCCCACGGGCGGCGCGCCGGCCGGCTCGGCCTGGCGGCCGGCGCCAGCCGGGGCCGGCTGACCCGGCGGAGCCCAAGGGCGGCCCGCCGGCGGCGGGGTGGGCGCGGCCGGCACGGCGGAACCGCCGCCCGCACCGCCACCGCCGCCGTCCGCCTGGGCCATCGCGTCCTGGAGCCACTGCGGCGGCGTCAGCAGGAAGGACGTCGCGTGCAGATCCACCCGCTCCGGCTCCGCGGCCGCCGGCTCCTGGCCGTCCGCCGCCGCGCCGTACTCCTCCTCGTACCGCCGGATCACCTCGCTCACCGGCAGCGCCGGCCACAGCGTCGTGTCCCCGCTGTCCCGCGCTATCACCAGCCGGCCGCCGCCGAGGCTGTTCCCGTTCGCGTCCTCCGCCCAGGCCACGAAGCCCAGGTCGAACTCCCGCACCCGCACCTCGCGGCGCGGCTCACCGCCGGGACCGCCGTTCACCCAACGGTCGGCCCGCTCCTGCGCCTGCGCGAACGTCACCATCAGGCTCACTCCTCCACCGGAACGGCACGCGCGAATCCGCCGTCCACCATCAGCTTCGCCACGGTCTCCAGCTCCGGCGGATCGCCGGCGAGCCGCAGCAGGAAGTCGTCGAAGTCCGCCCCGCACGGCAGCAGCAGCTCGGTGACCCGCTGCGCGATGCCCAGGCCGTCACGGTCCCGCACGTCGTCGTAGGGGCAGAGCCAGACGGACCCCAGGTCCTCGCCGCGCACCTTGACCGCGATGATCCCGCCGTGCACGAAGGCCACGCCCAGGTAGTCCTTGGTGAGGTGGTCCCGCAGGCACTTGTTGATGTAGACCACGTCGTTGACCGCGGCCTCCTCGCGCAGCGTGAAGAACGGCTGGTCGATCAGCAGCCCCAGCTCCGCGTCGAGCGCCACGCCCATCGGCGCGCAGCCGCCGGCCGCCTTCAGGAAGGACCGGTACGCCTCCGGCAGCCGGTAGCCGAGCCGCTCCTCGGCGGCGCGCACCCGGTCCTCGGGGACGGCCACCGAGTGCGGCACCTGGAAGTGCGTGGGCCGGGTCTCGGCCAGCGGGCGGGTGCCGCGCTTGCTCTGGTCGACGACGGTGGTCGCGAGGCCGCCGTGGTGCCGCAGCAGGGCCTTCACCTCCACCGGCACGAGTTCGAGGCGCCGGGAGTGCGCGACGTGGTGCCAGGTCCAGCCGTGCGGGGTCGCCACCGGCGGCAGGTCGGCCCACAGCTCGTGACCGGAGGCGTGCAGCGCCGCGTTGGCGGACACGTAGTCGGTGAGGCGCAGTTCGTCGACGCCGAAGCCGTCGGGCGGCTCGGCGATCTCCGCCGCGGCTCTCGCGTACGGGGAGAAGTCGGGGTAACCCTGTGCGTCCACCCGTATCCCCTGCGGGAAGCGGGCCGCCCGCACCGGGTCGGGAAACTGCACCACCTGTCCGGCATACGCCCGGTTCGGTGGGGTGGCCTGCTGCCCGAGCCGCCCAGTCATCATGGCGTAACGTCCCCTGCCGCATTCATCACGCTGTACGCGCACAGCCTATGGGGTCGCGTCGACGGTGGCACGATCGTGCTCGTGATAACGGATTCTGAGGCCTCGGCGCCGGGCGAGCCCGGCCGACACCGGCGCGACGCGGCACCGCCGCCGCCCGCGCTGCTGCACCGCCGCGACGGCATCCTGCCCACCACCGCCGCCGCCCTGTCGCTGCCGGAGACCGGCGCGCTGACCGGCACCGCGACGCGCGCCGCCGAGGCGCCGGAGCTGCACCCGGTCGTCGAGGAGATCTACGCCGGCCTCGGCACGGGCCAGCGCGAACGCCACCTGGGGCGCTGCCCCGAGGCGGCGCTGCTCTCCCGCCACCTCCACCAGACCGGCGCCGCCGACCTCGCCGAGGCGAGGAGGGCGCTGCGGGACGCGGGCATCACCACCCGCCACATCCGCGAGGACGGCGACCCGGAGCACGGCAGCTACGCACCGCACTGCCGCTCCTGCGCGGTGCTGATCGCCCGGCTCGGGGTGCGCAGCTTCAGCGCGGCGCCGCTCGTCGACGACGCGCCGGCGGCCGGCGCGCCGTGGGGGGTGGGCAACGCGGAGGAGGCGCTGATGGCGGCGGGCTGGCAGCCGGGCCGGCTGCACGCGGCACAGGCCGAACGCTGGGCGGACGCGCTCAGCGCGCACCGCTCCCCGCACGGGCACCCGCACCACCTCTTCCCGGCCGCGTTCGAGGCCTGGGCCGAACTCGGCGCCGTGACGCTGCGGCCGATCGGGCCCGGCGTGGAACTGGCCGCCTGCCAGGTGGTGATCGACCCGCTGCTCGGCCGGCACTGGGCCCGCACCCTCGGCGAACTCGGCCGGGCCCTGGGCACCGAACTGTGCCCCCTGGGCGCGGAGGGCGGCGGCACGGCGCTCCTCGCGGTCGACCGCGAGGGACGGCTCTACTGCGTCGATCACACGGGCGACTGGTACCTGGGCCACGACGTCCTCACCGGCCTCAACACACTCCTCGCCGGCGCCCGCCCCCACCGCCTCGTCGCCCCGGACGCGTGACGCGCGGCGCGCGGCGCTGGCCGCGCGGGCTTCCGCCGCGGCCCGGCGCTCCGCGCCGTGGCCCGGCCGGCGACGGGGCCGCGGCTTCGCCGCCTGTGCCGCGTCAGCGGCCGGCCCGCGCCCGCGCAGCGGGCGGGCTCCGCGTCAGCGGTGGGCGACGCAGCGCGCCAGCGCGTTTGGTGGCCCACCGCCCCGGAGAGGCGGGGCCGTCCGTCAGCGTTCGCCGCGCTCGGCGGCCCGCAGGGTGTCGCGGTAGGTGCGGGCGGCCGTGCGGAGGGCCGTTTCGGGGTCGGTGCCGGCCGCTTCCGCCTCGGCGGCGAGTGCGAGCAGGCGGTAGCCGTAGTCGTCGGTGCCCGCCGGTTCCGCCGGTTCCGGCGGCGCCGGCAGGCCGGCGCGGCGGGCCCGAGCCGCGAGCTTGGCGGCCAGCGCGAGGCCCGGCTGGGAGAGCGGCACGCCGTCCGTGACCGAGTCGCGCCGCTTCTCGGCGGCCTTCGCCGCGAACCACAGCGCCTTGACGTCCTCGGCCGTCTCGGCGCGCGCGTCGCCGAAGACGTGCGGGTGGCGGCGGACCAGCTTGGCCACGATGCCGGCCGCCACGTCGTCGATGTCGAACGGCCGCTCGGGGTCCTCCGCGGCGATCCGCGCGTGGAACACCACCTGGAGGAGCACGTCGCCCAACTCCTCGCGGATCTCCGCGACATCGCCCGCCTCGATGGCCTCGACCAGCTCGTAGACCTCCTCGATGCCGTACCTGGCGATCTCGGCGCTGGTCTGCGTCGAAGCCCACGGGCACTCGGCGCGGACGCGGTCCATCACCTGGACCAGGTCGAGCAGCCGCGCGCCCGGCAGGTCGTAGGAGCCGGGCAGCAGTTCCAGGGACGGCAGGGCGGTGGCCCGGCCGGAGCCGGCCAGGGCCGCCAGTTCCTCGGTGAGCCGCGGCTCACCCTCGGCGGAGGCGAGCACCACCACGGAACGGTCGCCGGCGCAGGCCGACACGAGCTCCGCGGCGCTCGGGTCGCGCGTCTCGACGGGGACGCCGGCGTCCTTGACGTAGGGGAGCTGCGGGTGCCCGGCGTCCCGGCACAGGACCAGGTCGGCGCCGCGCAGCTCCTGCCACGCCGGCCAGGAGAGCAGGCCGGGGGCCACCCGGTGGGTGGTGGTCAACAGCACGATGCGGCCCGGGCCGCGCAGCTCTTCGGTCGTCACGCCGTCGAGCGTAACGGCCGCCGCGGCCCGCTACGCGGGGTCGACGACGGGCAGCTCGGCCTGCTCGCCGGACCGCAGCCACGGCTCGTCCGCGGCGACCAGCATGACCTGACGCGCGTCCCACTCGCCGTACCGCGGGTTGACGTCCACGCCGACCCGCTCCGCGGTGCGGGTCAGTTCGTCGATCAGCAGCTGCTGGCCGTTGGGGTCCATGTCGGCGCCGATCCGCTGGGCGAGGCCCTGGAAGAGCAGCTGGCTGCGGATCGTCTCGTCGATCTGCTCGTCGCCGGCGAGCGGGACGCCGCCCTGCGGCATCAGCGCGGCCTGCCGCAGCTGCTCCTCGCCGCCGAGGTTGGCGACGACGTTGGCCCGCTCCTCCTGCACGTCGCGGCGGGTGACCTCGACGCCCGCGTCGGCGGCGGCCTGTTCCAGGATCTGCATGTAGACGAGGGAGTTGACCGTCTGCTGGGTCAGCGCGGCCGTGGTGGCGATCAGCTCGTCGGCGTTGGGCTGGTCGCGCTGCGCGTCGCGCACGGCGTCGACCCGCGCCTGGACGGTGGCCAGCGAGATGCTCCGGTCGCCGACGACGGCCGCGTCGCCCGGGTGGGCGTCGGTGGAGCAGCCGGTCAGCAGCGGGGTGGCGGCGAGCAGCGCGACGGCGGCGGTTACGGTCAGCGCGGACGTACGGCGACGCTTCACTTGAGCACTCCCGTGTGCTGATGATCCGGTCGGTCGAGGGTGGCCGCTCGATCTTATGCAGAGCGAGCGGCGAACACTAGGTCATCGTCACCCCCACCCGCCCCGGCCGGCGGGCCCGACTTGACCTTCCCCCTACGTGAGGCAGCACCCTTCCTCGGGTCTCCCCTAGGGGAAGCCGCGACTTTCTCCGACCCCGGGGTCGTCCTCAGGGGCGACGCGGGGCCGGGTGACGGTTGCCTAGGCTCTGGGGGAAATCGAGTGGGGTTCCGGAAGAAGCGAACAAGGAGACAAGAGTGGCAACGGCTGTAGTGGATCCGGCGACCGGGGGCAGCGGAGGGCACTCGGCCGTGGCCGCGCGCGCGGAGGGCGTGGTCAAGGCGTACGGGGACGGGGAGACGCGGGTCGTCGCCCTGGACGACGTCACGGTCGACGTGGAGCGCGGCGGCTTCACGGCGATCATGGGGCCTTCGGGTTCCGGCAAGTCGACGTTGATGCACTGTCTGGCGGGTCTGGACACGGTGACCAGTGGGCGGATCTGGATCGGGTCGACGGAGATCACGGGTCTGAAGGACAAGAAGCTGACGAAGCTGCGGCGGGACCACGTCGGCTTCATCTTCCAGGCGTTCAACCTGCTGCCGACGCTGAACGCGATCGAGAACATCACGCTGCCGATGGACATAGCCGGGCGCAGGCCGGACAAGGACTGGCTGGACCGGGTCGTGTCCACCGTCGGCCTGGCCGACCGTCTCAAGCACCGTCCCAACCAGCTCTCCGGTGGGCAGCAGCAGCGTGTCGCCGTGGCCCGCGCCCTCGCCGCCCGACCCGAGATCATCTTCGGCGACGAACCCACCGGCAACCTCGACTCCCGCGCCGGCGCCGAAGTCCTCGGCTTCCTGCGCCGCTCCGTCGACGACCTCGGCCAGACCATCGTCATGGTCACCCACGACCCCGTGGCCGCCGCCTACGCCGACCGCATCGTCTTCCTCGCCGACGGCCGCATCGTCGACGAGATGCGGCAGCCGACGGCCGACCGGGTGCTGGACCGCATGCGTGGCTTCGACGCGCAGGGGCGGACGTCGTGACCGTCCTCAAGACCTCGCTGCGGAGCTTCTTCTCGCACAAGGGCCGGATGGTCCTGTCCGGGATGGCCGTGGTGCTGTCGGTGGCGTTCGTCTGCGGCACGCTGGTGTTCACCGCCACCATGAACACCACCTTCGACAAGCTGTTCGCGGAGTCCGCCTCGAACGTCATGATCGCGCCGGCCGAGCGGGACGACGAGGTCAGCGCCGTCGAGGGCGACAGCGGCCCGGCCAACGGCATCCCCGACACCGTGCCGGCCTCCGTCGTCGACGAGATCTCCTCCGTCGACGGGGTGGAGCGGGTCACCGGCAACGTGGCCGCCACCAACGCCGTGGCCGTCAACGCCGACAACGAGAACCTCGGCCCCACCACCGGCGCCCCGACCGTCGTCACCAACTGGTCCGACGTCGAGCTCCGCACCTCGGAGATCGCCGAGGGCCGCGAGCCCGCCGGCCCGGGCGAGGTCATGGTCGACGGGGACACGGCGGACGGCAAGGACATCGCGATCGGTGACGAGATCCGCCTGATCACCGCCATCGGCGACTACCAGGTCACAGTCACCGGCATCGTCGACTTCACCATCACCAACCCCGGCGCCGCCCTCTTCTACCTGGACCGGGCCACCGCCCAGGAGTACCTGCTCGGCGGTGAGGACGGGTTCACCACCATCTATGTCGACTCCACCGGCGCCGTCAGCGACGCCGACCTCAAGTCGGCCGTCGCGTCCGTCGTCGGCGCGGACACCTACAAGCTCCAGACCTCCGCCGAGTACATCGAGGAGAACCGGGACGCGCTGGGCGAGGTCCTGTCCATCCTCGAGTACGTGCTGCTCGGCTTCGCCGGCCTGGCCCTGCTGGTCGGGATCTTCCTGATCGTCAACACCTTCTCCATGCTGGTCGCCCAGCGCACCCGCGAGATCGGCCTGATGCGGGCCATCGGCTCCAGCCGCCGCCAGGTCAACCGGTCGGTGCTCATCGAGGCGCTGCTGCTCGGCCTCATCGGCTCGGTCCTCGGCTTCGGCGCCGGCGTCGGCATCGCCGTGGGCCTGATGGCCCTGATGAGCGCCCTCGGCATGAACCTCAGCACCGAGGACCTGACGATCGAGACCTCCGTGCCGGTCGTCGGCATCGTGCTCGGCATCGTCGTCACCCTCCTCGCCGCCTACATCCCGGCCCGGCGGGCCGGCAAGATCAGCCCGATGGCCGCGCTGCGCGACGCCGGCATGCCGGGCGACGTGCGGGCCGGCCGGATCAGGGCCGGGATCGGCGCGGCGTTCACCGTCCTCGGCCTCGCCGCCCTGGCCGGCACCGCCACCGTCGAGTCGGCGGCGGACGGCGCCGGCTTCCTCGCCCTCGGCGTGGTGCTGAGCCTGGTCGGCCTGATCCTCGTCGGACCGGCCCTGGTGGGCCTGGTGGTGCGCGGCCTGAGCGCGGTGCTGCTGCGCGGCTTCGGCCCGGTCGGCCGGCTCGCCGAGCGCAACGCGCTGCGCAACCCGCGCCGCACCGGCGCCACCGCCTCCGCCCTGATGATCGGCCTGGCGCTGGTCGCCGGCCTGTCGGTGGTCGGCTCCTCGATGGTGGCCTCGGCGACCGAGGAGATAGACGAGTCGCTGGGCGCCGACTACATCATCAACAGCAGCACCTTCACGCAGATCCAGCCGGACGTCACGGCGGCGGTGCGGGACGTGGCCGAGCTGGACCACGTCACCGAGGTCGCCAACGTGCGGACCGAGGTGGCCATGCCGAACGGTGAGGACGTCGACGTGCTGCTGAGCGCCGCCGACCCCACCTACGAGCAGGACATCGCCATGGACGTCGTCGAGGGCGACCTCGGCGAGGCGCTCCAGCCCGGCGGCGTCTCCGTGGGTGACGAGGACGCCGAGGAGTACGGCATCGCGCTCGGCGACGAACTGCCGGTGACGTTCGACGGCGGCACGGTCACCGTCACGGTGCGGGCGATCCTCTCCCAGGAGGAGGCGGTGGCGACCGGCACCTGGAACCTCGGCCTCCAGACCCTCCGCGAGGGCGTGCCGGACGAGGCGGCCATGCCGCTGCCGTCGATGATCTTCGCCGCGGCGGCGGAGGGCCAGCAGGACGCGGCGCGCGCCGCGCTCGACGCGGCCATGGAGCCCTACCCGCAGATGGAGGTCCGCGACCAGGCCGAGTACAAGGAGCTGATCCAGGACCAGGTGGGGCAGCTGCTCAACATGGTCTACGGGCTGCTGGCGCTGGCGATCATCGTGGCGGTGCTCGGCGTGATCAACACGCTGGCCCTGTCGGTGGTGGAGCGCACTCGGGAGATCGGCCTGATGCGGGCCATCGGCCTCTCGCGCCGGCAGCTGCGGCGGATGATCCGCCTGGAGTCGGTCGTCATCGCCCTCTTCGGCGCGCTCCTCGGCCTGGTCCTGGGCCTGGCCTGGGGCGCGGCGGGCCAGCAGCTGATGGCGCTGGAGGGCATGCGGGTCCTGGAGATCCCCTGGGGCACGCTCCTGACGGTCTTCATCGGCTCGGCGATCGTCGGCCTCCTGGCGGCCCTGATGCCGGCGTTCCGCGCCGGCCGGATGAACATCCTCAACGCGATCGCCACGGAGTAACGGCGGCCGAGGGTTCTCCCCTCGCCCACCCGCGCCTTCGCACTGACGCGCGCCCCCCGCAGGCCCGGCC
>NZ_JBHXFJ010000122.1:0-8884 GCF_042722465.1 Streptomyces sp. NPDC127098 | reverse complement strand
TGTGGACGCCAGTAACCCGCACGACGGCCGGCCCCCGGAAGGGGGCCGGCCCCGCCGGCACATCCACGCCTACCGCTGGACCGGCGACCGCCGCATTTACGACCAGGAAGGCCCGCGCCGGCCCGAATCACCGGCGTTCGCCACCAACCCCTGCACGCCGATTCTGATCGCCAACTGGCTGCTACGCCCCGCACATCACATCGTCGAGACATTCCACGATGTCGACGACGCCGTCCGCTGGTTCGAGGAACAGGCGGCCCGGGCCGCCTCCGGCTTCGCCAACCCGCCGGAGCGCGAACCGGCGCGGCTCGCCGCGAAGGTGGCGCACGTCGCCGACACCCTCCGGAGGGGTGGTGATTCACACGCCGCTTGGTATCTCCAAGCAACCGGCTACACCACCCTCGACCTCATCACCTGCTCGCCCAACGGGAACAACCCCGGCCTCACCTGCCCGCAGGCGGTCGCTCAGGAACCCCTCCCGGACGGAAGACGGACTCGCGCGAGACTCTCACCCCGTTCTTGCCATGAGCCGGACAATTAGCGGGCAGAATCATCTCCCAAAGGCGCACGATCCACGCCCGATTGACATGGGGGCGACCATGCCGGCGATCAACTTCGCGCACGTGAAGTTCGGGGAACGAGACTCCTGCGTCACCGCGTTCCAGCGGGCGCTCATCGGCCGGGGCCACCGGATTCCGGCCGGGGCCACCGGGTACTACGGGGAACAGACGAAATCCGCCTGCGCCGCCTTCCAGCGGGCGCAGGGGTGGAGCGGCAGCGGCGCCGACGGCCTGCCCGGGCCGCAGACGTTCGCCCGGCTCGGCTTCACGGACAGCCGCGGCGACTCCGACTCAGGCGGTGGCTCGGGGCGGGTCTCCTCGCCGGTGCCCGGACGGTCGGTGACCTACCCGTACGGCGTCCGGAACAGCCGCTACGCCGCCGGCTTCCACACCGGCGACGACTACGCCGCGCCGACCGGCACCCCGGTGGTGGCCGTGCGGTCCGGCACCATCGCCTGGTCCAACGACAACGGCGGCGCCTACGGCAAGTGGCTCGGCCTGCGCGCCGACAACGGCCGGGACTACGTCTACTGCCACCTCTCCGCACGCGAGGTCCGCACCGGCACCCGGGTGAGCGCCGGCCAGCGGCTCGGCCGCGTCGGCGCCACCGGCAACGTCACAGGACCCCATCTGCACTTCGAGGACCGGCCGCGCGGCGGCGGCTACGGCGACGTCCGCGATCCGAAGTGGTGAGGCCGTGCGCCGCCGAACCGTGGTGAGGGAGCGCGCCGCCGAACCGTGGTGAGGCCGTGCGCTACCAGACCGTGGCGATGAAGATGTTGGCCGTGGTGAGGAGCCCGACCGTGCCGAAGACCGGCGCGGCGACCTTCTCCTCGTCACGGTTGACGTAGACCAGGCCCAGGATCACCACCAGGATCGCCAGCTTGACGGCGATCTTGACGTTGTTGACCTCCTGGTCGTCGGCCTGGTTCAGGCCGACCAGCGCGAGGCCCGTGACCAGCATGGTGAGCGCGCCGTGCAGCATGCCGGGCGCCATCCGGGCCTCGCCGGCCCGCAGCGCCTTGGTCTGCGCCAGAAAGCCACCGAGCAGCGCGGCGATGCCGATGATGTGAAGAGCGAGAAAGACGGCAATCAGGGCGTCCATGGGACGGGAGTTTAGTAATGGGTGGATGTGACCGTTCTCGGGGGGTCACGAAGGGTTGACGGGGTCACGCCACCACGCACAGGCTGTATTGATCCGCTTTTGGGAGCGCTCCCATGAGCGGGACGCAGCCATCCCCCGTCCGAAGGATCGAGAGCCGTGACCTTACTTCCTTCATCCCACCCGCCCCGCCGCCGCGGCAGACGATCGTTGAGCGTCACGCTGGCCGCCGGGCTCGCCGTCGCCGGGCTCACCTCGGTCGGCGCCGCGCCCGCCGCCGCCGAGGGGCCCGAGCTGATCGACAACGGCGACTTCGCCAGCGGCGTGATCGCCCCCTGGTGGACCACCGCCAACGCCCCCGCCTCGGTCGTGGACGGCCGACTGTGCGCGGAGGTGCCCGGCGGCACCGTCAACCCCTGGGACGTCATCGTCGGCCAGGACGGCCTGCCGCTCACCGCGGGCGAGAGCTACGAGCTGACGTTCACCGCCACCGCCACCACACCCATCACCGTCCGCACCAACGTGCAGATGAACACCGAGCCGTGGACCACCGAGCTGGCGGCACTGGACACGATCGACGGCACCGCGGAACCCGTGACCCATGTCTTCACCGCGGGTGCCGACCACGCCGCGGCCCAGCTCGTCTTCCAGATGGGCGGCAGCGCGGCGCCGTTCACTTTCTGCCTGGACGACGTGTCCCTCACCGGCGGCGCCGAGCCGCCCGTCTACGAGCCGGACACCGGCTCCCCGGTCCGCGTCAACCAGGTCGGCTACCTCACCGAGGGCCCGAAGCGCGGCACCTTCGTCACCGAGGCCACCGAGCCGTTGGCCTGGACCCTGAACGCCGCCGACGGCACGGCCGCCGCCACCGGCACCACCACGCCGCGCGGCGTCGACCCGACCTCCGGGCAGAACACGCACACCTTCGCCTTCGACGCCTTCGCCACGCCCGGCGAGGGCTACACGGTGACGATCGGCGAGGAGACGAGCGAGCCGTTCGCCATCGGCGACGACCTCTACGACACGCTCCGCACCGACGCGCTCGCGTACTTCTACCACAACCGCAGCGGCATCGAGATCGAGGCGGAGTACGTCGGCGAGGAGTACGCGCGCCCGGCCGGACACGTGGGCGTGGCCCCCAACCAGGGCGACGACGACGTGCCCTGCCAGCCCGGCGTCTGCGACTACACGCTGGACGCGGCCGGCGGCTGGTACGACGCCGGCGACCACGGCAAGTACGTGGTGAACGGCGGCATCTCCGTGGCCCAGCTGCTCTCCGCCTACGAGCGCGACGCGGCCGGGGCGCTCGGCGACGGCTCGCTCGCCATCCCCGAGCGGGACAACGACGTGCCGGACGTCCTCGACGAGGCCCGCTGGGAGCTGGAGTTCCTGCTGGCCATGCAGGTGCCGGCCGGCGAGGAGCTGGCGGGCATGGCGCACCACAAGCTGCACGACCGCGAGTGGACCGGGCTGCCGCTGCGTCCCGACCAGGACCCGCAGCCGCGTGAGCTGCACCCGCCGTCGACGGCCGCCACCCTGAACCTGGCCGCCGCCGCGGCGCAGGGCGCGCGCCTCTTCGAGCCCTACGACGCCGCCTTCGCGGACGAGCTTCTTGACGCCGCGACCACCGCCTACGCGGCGGCGCTCGCCCACCCGGACGTCTACGCCGACCCGAACGACGGCGTCGGTGGCGGCGCGTACAACGACAACGACGTGCGGGACGAGTTCTACTGGGCGGCCGCCGAGCTGTACGTGACCACCGGCGAGGACGCCTACCGGCAGGCGGTGCTCGACTCGCCGCTGCACGGCGACTCCGCCGCGGTCTTCACGGACGACGGCTTCTCCTGGGGCTGGACGGCGGCGCTCGGCGTGCTCAGCCTGGCCACGGTCGACAACGACCTGCCGGCGGGCGAGCTCGCCGAGGTGCGGGGCATGGTCACCGACGCGGCCGACCGGTACGCGGCGGACGCCGAGGACGCGGTGTACGGCCTGCCGTACGCGCCGACCGGCGGCAACTACGTGTGGGGCTCCAACAGCCAGGTGCTCAACAACATGGTGGTGCTGGCCACGGCCGCCGAGCTGACGGACGAGACGGCGTACCGGGACGCGGTGCTCACCGGCCTCGACTACCTGCTGGGCCGCAACCCGCTCAACCTCTCCTATGTGACGGGCTACGGCGAGCGGGACGTGCGCAACCAGCACCACCGTTTCTGGGCCAACCAGCTCAACGCCAACCTGCCCAACCCGCCGGCCGGTTCGCTGGCCGGCGGCCCCAACAACGCGCTCCAGGACCCGATCGCCGAGGACCTGCTCCAGGGCTGCGCCCCGGCGATGTGCTACGTCGACCACATCGAGTCGTACTCGACCAACGAGGTCACGGTGAACTGGAACGCGCCGCTGGCCTGGATCGCGTCCTACGTCGACGACCTGAGCGCGGGCGTCTCGGAGCCGGAGCCGACGACGTGCCAGGTGAGCTACGTCGCCAACCGGTGGACGGGCGGGGCGACGACGCAGGTGACGGTGCGGAACACCGGCACGGCGCCGATCTCGCCGTGGGAGCTGTCGTGGTCCTTCGCGGGCGACGAGCGGGTGACGAACGCGTGGAACACCACCCTCACCCAGAACGGCCGCTCCGTCGTGGCGCGGCCGGCGAGCTGGAACGGGACGGTGCCGGTGGGGGGTTCGGTCTCCTTCGGCTTCAACACGAGCGGCACCTCGGGCCCGAACCCGACGGCGTTCACGCTCAACGCCCGGCCCTGTAGCGCGGGCGGCTGAGCCGCCGGGCTCAGCGTCCCGGTGCGACCAGGCCCGACTCGTAGGCGACGATGACGAGTTGGGCCCGGTCGCGGGCGGCCAGCTTCCCCATGATCCGGCTGACGTGCGTCTTGGCGGTGAGTGGGGAGAGCGCGAGGGCGTCCGCGATCTCCACGTTGCTCAGGCCGCGGGCGACCAGCGTCAACACCTGGCGCTCGCGGTCCGAGAGCCGGTCCAGGGCCGGGCGCGGCCGCGCCTCGGCCAGCGCGTCGGGGACGCGCAGCGCGCGGGCGATGAGGCGGGCGGTGGGTCCTGGCGAGAGCAGCGCCTCGCCCGCCGCGACCGTGCGGACGGCGTCCAGCAGGTCGGCGGGGCGGGTGTCCTTGACCAGGAAGCCGGACGCCCCGGCGCGCAGCGCCTCCACCACGTGCTCGTCCGTGTCGTAGGTCGTCAGCACGAGCACCCGCACGCCCGCCAGGTCCTCCTCGGCGGCGATGCGGCGGGTGGCCTCGATGCCGTCCAGGTCCGGCATCCGGATGTCCATCACCACCAGGTCGGCCCGGGTCGTGTGGGCCAGTTGCACGGCCTCGCGGCCGGTGCCGGCCTGGCCGACGACGGACATGCCGGGGGTGGCGTCGATCAGCATCGCGAACGCCGCCCGCACCAGGGTCTGGTCGTCGGCGAGCAGCACGCGGATCACGGGCTCTGCTGGCACTCGGTCTCCTCCAGGGGCAGGCGGGCGGTGACGGCGAAGCCGGGCGCGTCCCGGCGGGCGGCGGCGCGCAGGGTGCCGCCGATGCTGCGGGCCCGTTCCCGCATGCCGGTGAGGCCGAAGCCTGGCTCGCCGCCGGCCGGCGCGGCGGGGCCGTCGTCCACCACGTCGATGCGCAGCTCCCCGCCCGCGCGGCGCAGGGTGACGCGCACGGACACCTCGGGCCCGGCGTGCCGGACGGCGTTGGTCAGCGCCTCCTGCACGATGCGGTAGGCCGCCGCGCCGACCACGGGCGGCACGGGTTCCGCCGCGGCGTCGACGGTCAACGCCACCGTGGCGCCTGCGGCTTCGGCCGCCGCGGCCAGGTCGGGAAGACCACTGAGGCCGGGCGGCGGGCCACTGCTCTCCGGGCCGTCGCCGCGCAACACCCGCAGGGTGGTGCGCAGTTCGGCGCGGGCCTCGCGGCAGGTGTCGGAGATGCCGTCCAACTCGCCGGCCAGCGCGGGCCGGTCCAGCCGGCCGGGGTCGGTGCCGAGGAGGTGGGCGGCGACGGAGGCGCGGACGCCGATCAGCGTGATGCTGTGCGCCAGCAGGTCGTGCAGGTCGCGGGCGATGCGCAGCCGCTCCTCGGCGACGCGGCGCGCGGCCTCCTCCTCCCGGGTGCGTTCGGCCCGTTCGGCGCGTCCGCGCATCGCGGCGAGGTACTCGCGGTTCAGCCGGAACGCCTCGCCGAGGACGAGAACGGCGAGGATCCATCCCGAGGTGCGCAGCGTCTCCAGGCCCGTCTCGTTGCCCGAGAGCGTCCACACGACGAGGACGAGGACGACGACCGCCCCGGAGACCAGCACCGTCCGCAGGTGCGGCCCGGCCAGCGCGACGGTGAAGAGGGCGAGCGCGGTGACCGGGAACGGCGCGAGGTGGGTGTAGTTCAGGGCGTGGTAGGGCGCGTCGAAGCAGAGGTGGGCGATCAGCACGCCCATCGGCCAGCGGCGGCGCCAGACCAGCGGCACCGCGAGGCCGACCATCAACAGCAGGCCGGCCGGGTCGAGTTCCCGGCCGTCCGGCCGGATCACCTCGGCGGCGGCCAGGCTGACCAGGAACGCGAGCAGGGCCAGCCCGGCGTCCGGGCGGAGGCCCCGGGCGTCGCCCGGGGCCTCGGCGGTCCGCAGCAGGGGCGGGAGGCGCGGCACGGTCACCGGCCCATCATCGGGTACGGCTGTTCGAAGGAGCGCGGCGGGAGAGCGCCCCCGGCCACCACACGCGGCGGCCGAGCAGCCAGGCCGCGGCGGTGACGACGTAGGTGCGAACGAGGAAGGTGTCGAGCAGCACGCCGACCGCGACGACGAACCCGATCTGCACCAGGTTCACCACGGGCAGCGAGGCCAGCACGGCGAACGTCGCGGCCAGCACCACCCCGGCGGAGGCGATCACGCCGCCGGTGGTGCGCAGCGCGGCCAGCGCCGCCTGCCGGGTGTCGAGCCCGGCCAGGTTCTCCTCCCGCATCCGGTGCACCAGGAAGATGCCGTAGTCCACGCCGAGCGCGACGCAGAAGACGAAGGTGAGCAGCACCACCGAGGGGTCGGTGCCGGCCAGGCCGAGGAGCGGCCCGAAGACGAGACCACCGATGCCGAGGGCCGCGCCCCAGGAGGCGGCGACGGCGGCCAGCAGGATCGCCGGGGCGACGAGGGCACGCAGCAGGGCGGCGAGGACGAGGAAGACCAGCACGAGGACGAGGGGGATGACGAGCGTCCGGTCGCGGGCGTTGGTGTCGGCCAGGTCGAGCTGCTGCGCGGAGGCCCCGCCGACCAGCGCCTCGGCGCCCGCGACCCGGTCCAGCCGCTCGCGCAGCGCCTCGATGGTGGCGAACTCCGCGTCGGACTCGGGTCGGTCGGTGGCGTACACGTCGATCTCGGTCCAGCCGTTCCCCGCACGGCCGGCCTCGGCCGCGGCGACGCCCGGCGTCGCGGCGGCCGCCGCGACCACCTCGGCGGCGTGGTCGGTGCGCGCCAGGACGGTGAGGGGCTGGGTGGCGCGGTCGGGGTAGGCGTCGGCGAGGCGGTCCATGGCGGCGACCGACTCGGGGGTGTCGACGAACGAGTCCGCGTTCCTCAGCGTCCCCGGCAGGTTGAGCGTGCCGAGGGCGAGGGCACCCATCAGCACCACGCCGCCGGTGAGGATGGCCACCGGGCGGCGGCTGACCGAGGTGCCGAGGCGCGCGAAGACGGAGCGCCCACGGCCCTCGCCGCCGAAGGCGGGGATCAGCGGCCAGAAGACGCGGCGGCCGCACACCACGAGCAGCGCCGGCAGCAGGGTGAGCATCACGGCCAGCGCCAGCAGCACGCCGACGGCCCCGACCGGGCCCAGGCCGCTGCTGCTGTTGAGGTCGGCGGCGAGCAGGCAGACCAGGCCGGCGGCGACGGTGCCCGCCGACGCCAGCAGGGCGGGCGCGCAGCCGCGCAGCGCGCGGGCCATGGCCGCCGAGGGCAGCTCGTGGCGGCGGAGCTCCTCGCGGTAGCGGGCCACCAGCAGCAGGGCGTAGTCGGTGCCGGCGCCGAAGAGCAGGACGGTCATGACGGACCGGCTCATGGTGGTGACGGTGAGGTCGAAGACCTGGACGAGCGCGTAGACGCAGGCGAGGGAGGTCACGGCGGCCACGCCGACGGACAGCAGCGGCAGCAGCCACAGGACGGGGCTGCGGTAGGTGACGATCAGCAGCACCGCGACGATGGCGACGGTGACGAGCATCAGGGTCGTGTCGACGGACTCGAAGACCTGCTCCGCGTCGTGCTGGAGGGCGCCCGCGCCGCCGACCTCGACGGTCAGCCCGGCCGGCAGGTCGGCGGCGACCCGCTCCCGGACGTCGGTGACGGCGGCCGACACCTCCTCGTCGCCCGCCAGCGCGCCGATGACGAACGGGACCATGGCGGTGGCGCCGTCCCCGGACGGTATGACCTCGGGCGCCCCCTCGGTGATGAGCGGGTACTCCTCGGCGACCCCGGCGGCCCGCTCCTCGGCCAGGGCGCGGTCCGCCTCGGTGAGGCCGCCGTCCCGGTGGTAGACGACCACCAGCTCGGTGCCCTCGCCGCCGGGCAGCTCGTCCTGGACCCTGACCACCTGGGTGGAGTCGGCGCTCTCCGGCAGGTAGTCGACGTTCTCGTCCCGCTGTACGTCGGCGAGCCGCCCGACGAACGGCACGGCGACGGCCACGACCACGATCCACAGGGCGATCACCGCCCACGGCAGGACGCGGCGCCGCGGCGGGGATCCTGGCGGCGCCTGGGGAGGGCTCATGGTCACGGCCGGCATCGATGACTCCTTGCTCGCGTCACGGAAGGTCGAGATCCAGCCTTCCGCCGCGCCGGCGCCGTTTCGTCGCCTCCCGGAACGAGACGACCGATGCTCCCCCGGACGACCGGACCGGCCTGTTACTCCCCCGGGAGTACGCCACCGGTGCCTGGGCGCTCCGCGCCGGGCTACCCCCCATCCACCCGCCCCTTCACGCGCTACGCGCGGGCGGGGCCTGCGACGGCCCGGTTCGGTGCCCGGGCGCTGCGCGCCGGTTGCACCCCACCCACCCGCCCTTTTTCGCGCTGCGCGCGGGGGGCCTGACCGCGCTGCGCGCGGTACAAGGCCCGGCAGGGCCGAGGGCCCGCGGCGGCCACGCCGCCGGGCCACCCGGCCCCTGCCGCGCGAGGCCACCCTCCCCCAGCTAACGCTGGGAGGTGCCCCCAGGGGCGGGTGGGTGGGCGCGGCACG
>NZ_JBHXFJ010000121.1:0-9569 GCF_042722465.1 Streptomyces sp. NPDC127098 | reverse complement strand
CTCCCGCCCCCGGCGGTTGTCCCCGGCGGGGGGCGGGCCGGGGGGGCGGGGCCGCCCCCCGCCCCCCCCCCGGCGCCACCGCCGGCTATTCGGCGATGGGCAGGAAGACCCGCATGGCGCAGTTGTCGCGGTTGGCCCAGGCGTAGTAGGGGATCGCGGTGAGGGTGACGGGGTCGCCGGCCGGCGCCGGGGTGCCGGCGGTGGCGGACCGGTAGGGCCACCAGGGCGCGGACGCGCCGGCGTCCGGGCGGGGGCGGCGGCGGGCGGTGGCGGTCACGGTGGTGACGCCGCCGAGGAGTTCGGGTCGGTCGACGGTGCCGAGTCCGGCGGCGAGGTCGACGGCCAGGTCGTCGAGGCCGCTGCCGGCCGGCGGCGCGGGCTGGTCAAGGGCCTCGACGCAGTGGACGAGGGGCCCGCGTTCGATGGCGGCGCAGCCGCGGACGGCGTCCACCCGGGGGTCGGCCAGGGTGAACCTGGGGGTCAGATCGAGGTCGAGGACGACGGTGTCGCCCTCCGCCCAGGCCCGGTCGAGGCGCAGCCAGCCGTCCGCGAACTCCGCCACGCCGGCGCCGGGTTCGGCGCCGTTCACGGTGACGGTCCAGGCGTCGGCCGACCAGTGCGGGACGCGCAGCGTCAGGGTCCAGGGCTCCTCGGCGGTACCGGTGACGGTGAGGGCGATCCGGCCCTGCCGCGGGTAGTCGGTCTCGACGCGCAGCGCGACCTCGCCGCCGGCCAGCGGGGCGGCGACGGTGCCGGCGGCGTACTGGTGGACCTGGAGCGCGCCGCCGTCGGCCGAGGCGGTGGCCAGGTAGTGGGGCAGCGAGGCGAGCAGCCGCATCAGGTTGGGCGGGCAGCAGGCGCAGCGGAACCAGGGCACCCGGCGGGGCTTGTCGCCCTCCTGGTCGGCGTGGCCGTCCCGGACGTGCAGCGGGTTGTCGTAGAGGTAGCGGTCGCCGGAGAGCGAGACCCCGCACAACACACCGTTGTAGAGGGTGCGTTCGACGAGGTCGGAGTACTTGGCCTCGCCGGTGAGCAGGGCGAGCCGCCAGCCGAACTGGACGGAGGCGATGGCGGCGCAGGTCTCGCAGTAGGCGCGGTCGGCGGGCAGTTCGTAGGGCTGGCCGAACGCCTCGTCGGAGTGGTGGGCACCGACGCCGCCGGTGAGGTAGGTCTGGCGCGTCACCATCTCGGTCCACAGCCGCTCGACGGCGGCTCGCAGGGCGGGGTCGCCGGTCTCGGTGGCCACGTCGGCGGCGCCGGCCAGCAGGTAGAGCTGGCGGACGGCGTGGCCGGTGACCGCTTCGGCATCGCGCACCGGCACGTGGTCCTGGAAGTACCCGGGGCGGTCGAACCCCTTGTCGCCGGTCAGGCCGAGGGCGCCGCCGTGCCGGTCGACGAAGTACGCCGCCAGCTCGGTGTAGCGGGACTCGCCGGTCTCCCGGGCGAGTTCGACCAGCGCGGTCTCGATCTCGGGGTGGCCGTCGACGGAGTCGTGCGGCCTGCCGGAGCCCTCGGGGCCGAAGCTCTCGCCGATGTGGTCGGCGAACCGGACGGCGATGTCCAGGAGTTCACGGCTTCCGGTGGTCCGGTGGTGGGCGACGGCGGCCTGGATGAGGTGTCCCGCGGTGTAGAGCTCGTGGCCCCACTTCAGCTCGGTGAAGTGCTGCACCTCGGGCTTGGCCACCTGGTAGTAGGTGTTGAGGTAGCCGGAGTCCTCCTGGGCGTCGGCCAGCAGCGCGGCGAACTCCGTGACGAGCCTGGTGAGTTCGTTGCTGCTTTCGGGGTCCGTCGCCGGGTCGCCGAGCTGCCAGGCGGCGGCCTCCAGCCACTTGTGGACGTCCGAGTCCTGGAAGGGGAAGGCACCCTGGAATCCCTCGGTGGCCCGCGCGGCGGCCAGCCGGAAGTTCTCCAGGTTGCCGGCCTCGGCGAGGCGCTGCGGGCCCTGGGGAATGCTGACCTCCGCGTTGACCCGGCGGCGTTCCGCCCAGAAGCCGGCGGTCACGGTGGCACGCGCGGTGGCGCGCAGCGCGGCGTGCGCGGCCGGGCCCGGGTGGACTGGGCCCACGGGGCTGGGTGCTGGGGTCTTGGCGGACGGGACGGCTGTCATGCGTGACTCCGATTACGGGACGGGAACTGACGTCAGTGGAGCTTGCGGGTCGCGTCGAACGCCGGGTGAGGCGTTGGGAAAACCTTTTCCCAGGCGCCGACGCTAGGAGGCGTGGAAGCGGAGCGTCAAGACGTCGGACCGGGTCGGTTTACCCGGCTTCCCACCCCTGTTGCCACGGCTGAAGACGTGGCATGATGACGCGCCCGGGGGCGGCCTTGGCCGCTGGAATGGACCAGGTCCGAGAAGGGGCAAAGGGTTTCCCATGACCGTGACGCCACGCGGCGGGGCCGGGGCACGGGCCGTCACCATCAGCGACGTCGCCGCGCTCGCCGGGGTCTCCCCCGGTACCGCCTCCAAGGCGCTCAACGGGCGCGGCCGGCTGCGCCCCGAGACCAGGGAGCGGGTGCTCGACGCCGCCCGCAAGCTCGACTTCCGGCCCAACGCGATGGCGCAGGGCCTGCTGTCGGGGCGCAGCTTCACGGTCGGGCTGATCACCACCGACAGCGTGGGCCGGTTCAGCCTGCCGGTGCTGCTCGGCGCCGAGGACGCGCTGGGCGCCGGCCGGATGTCGGTGTTCCTGTGCGACACCCGGGGCGACCGGATCCGTGAACAGCACTACGTGCGCACCCTGTTGGAGCGCCGGATCGACGGCCTGATCGTCACGGGCCGGCGCACCGACCCACGCCCGCCGCTCGCGCTGCCGGCCCCGGTGCCCGTGGTCTACGCGCTCGGGCCCTCGACGGACCCGGCGGACGTGTCGCTGGTCCCGGACGACGCGGGAGGCGCCCGGCTCGTCGTCGACCATCTGCTGGCCACGGGACGGCGCCGCGTCGCGCACCTCACGGGCCCGGCCCACCACGCGGCGGCGGCCGTGCGGGCCGAGCACACCACGCTCGCGCTCCGCGCGGCCGGCGCCGAACTCTCCGGCGGCCGCGTCTACTTCGGCGAGTGGAGCGAGGCGTGGGGCCGGCAGGCGGCGCTGATCGCGCTGCGCGCCGATCCCGAGGTGGACGCGCTGTTCTGCGGCAGCGACCAGATCGCCAGGGGCGCGGCCGACGCGCTGCGCGAGGCCGGGCGCCGGGTGCCGGCGGAGGTGGCGATCGCCGGCTACGACAACTGGGAGGTCATGGCGGAGGCGTCCCGTCCGCCGCTCACCACCGTCGACATGAACCTCACCGAGCTGGGGCGGGCGGCGGCGCTGCGCCTGATGGACGCCATCGACGGCCGTCCGGCCAGCGGTCTCGAAGCGCTGCCCTGCCGGCTGGTCGTCCGCGAGTCGACGGGCGCCCCCTCGGGGGACAGGAGGCCACGGTGAACCCCGACGCGCCGACCTGGTGGCCGCCGGCCTGCCGCTGCTGACCCCGCCGGCCGCCACCACCGGCCTGTTCGCGGTGGCCGACGGCTGGGCGCGCGGCGGGAGCCCGCCGGTGTTCCGCGAGGTGTTCCGGCACCGGCCGGGCCGGAACCTCACGGTGGGCGGCGCGCTGACCACCTGCGCCGTCGCGGCGGTGGTCGACGTGTCCTTCGCCCTCGGCGCGGACGGCGCGCCGCCGTCCGCATCACCGCCCCGGCGGTGGGTCTCGCCGGCGAGCTCTCTCCCCGCTGCTGGCCCATAGCGACGACGGGCCGCTGCCGTTGCTGCGCAACGCCGTGCTGCTGGCGGCCGGCAACCCGCCGCTGACCGCAGCGGTCTGGGCGACACTCGCCGTCGCCGCCGCGCTGTCCCTCGTGGCGCTGCCGGCGCTCCCGCTGCTCGCCGCCCTGGCCGCGGCGGCCACCGCCCGGCTGGCCCGGCGCGCCGTCGCGCGCGCGGAGCGGGGCTCAGGCCGGTCGCGGCTCCTCCGGCCCGGTCGGCCCGGTCGGCCCGGTCGGCCCGGTCGGCCCGGTCGGCTGCCGGATCATGGCCAGGGTCAGGACGTCGCCGCCGATCCCCCAGCCGCCGTCGGCCACCTCCTCGACCAGGACCAGGGTGGTGGCGCGGGCCCGCTCCCCGTAGAGCTCGACGTACAGCTCGGTGGTGCGGGCGACGATCCGCGCCTTCTGCCTCTCGTCCAGGCTTCCGGCCGGGACCTTGAAGTTCGCGAACGGCATGGTGGTGCTCCTTCCGAAGGATGAACTGTCGCGGACCGCCGTCAGACGATGCCGCCGTTGGCGCGGACGACCTGGCCGTTGACCCAGTGGCCGGCCGGGGAGGCCAGGAAGGCGACGGCCTCGGCGATGTCGGCCGGGGTCCCGAGGCGTTCCAGCGGGGCCATCGCCGCGAGCCGGTCGACGGTCTCCTGGTCCTTGCCTTCGAGGAACATGTCGGTGGCGGTGGGCCCGGGGGCCACGGTGTTGACGTTGACGTTCCGGCCGCGCAGCTCGCGGGCGAGAACCATGGTCATGCCCTCGACCGCGGCCTTGCTGGCGATGTAGGCACCGTAGGTGGGGAAGGCCAGGCCCACCTGGGAGGTGGAGAAGGTGACGATCGCCCCGCCGGACCGCACGCGGCGGGCGGCCTGCTGGGCGACGACGAAGGTGCCGCGGATGTTGACACGGTGCAGCGCGTCGAGCTCCGTCAGGTCGACCTCGGCGATGGTGGACAGGGTCATCCGGCCGGCCGCGTGCACGACCACGTCGACGCCGCCGAACTCGGACTCGGCCGCGTCGAACAGGTCGGCCACCTGCCGCTCGTCGGCGACGTCGGCCCGGACGGCGACCGCCCGGCCGCCGGCGGCGACGGCCTCCGCCACCGCGGCCTCGGCCTGCTCGCGGTTGCCCGCGTAGCCGACCACCACGGCGTACCCGTCGGCGGCCAGCCGGCCCACCGTCGCGCGACCGATGCCGCGCGAGCCGCCGGTGACGACGGCGACGCGGGGCCGGTCGGTGGTGGGCTCGGACGTTGCTCCCCGCTGGGACATGCGCACTCCTCATGGTCTTCGGACGTACCGGTACCGCGGTTCCGCCTCGGCGCCCGGCTCGCGTCCCAGCCTGGACCGGCGCCCCAGGACCAGCCACGGCTCTCCGCACCCTGGGGTCGGCAACCCCTGGATCGGCCCGGCGCCGCGCGGGACCATGGGTGCGTGAACCATTCGGAGCTCGCCGCGTTCCTGAAGTCCCGGCGCGACCGCGTCCGCCCCGCGGACGTCGGCCTGCCCACCGGCCCCCGGCGCCGGGTGCCCGGCCTGCGGCGCGAGGAGGTCGCCCAGTTGGCCGGCCTCTCCGCCGACTACTACACGGAGCTGGAGCGGGGGCGCGGCGCCCAGCCGTCGGCGCAGGTGCTGGCCGCCCTGGCCCGGGCGCTGCGGCTGGACGGCGACGAGCGGGACCACCTCTTCCTGCTCGCCGACCGTCCGCTTCCGCCGGCGGCCCACGCGCCCTCCACCCACGCCCAGCCGGCCCTGCTCGGGCTGCTCGACCGGCTCGACACCACCCCCGCCCGGATCATCACCGACCTGCACCAGACGCTGGCCCAGAACGCGCTGGCCGAGGCACTCCTCGGCCCGCCGCTCGTGGGACGCGGCCCGGCCGCGTCGTTGGTCTTCCGCTGGTTCACCGACCCCGCCGTCCGCGCGCTCCACCCGGTCGAGGACCACCCGCACCACTCCCGGGTCTTCGCCGCCGACCTGCGCGCGGTCGCCGCCAGGCGCGGCGACGACCCCGAGGTGGGCCGGCTGGTGGCCACGCTGCGCCGGCGCAGCCCGGAGTTCGCCGCCCTCTGGGAGACCGGCGACGTCGCGCTCCGGCGCACCGACCACAAGCGCGTCGTCCATCCAGCGCTGGGCGTCATGGAGCTGGACTGCCACCGCGTGTCGAGCGAGGACGGCCGCCAACGGCTGCTGTGGTTCACCGCCCCGCCGGGCACCAGGGGCGCCGCCCAGCTGGAGCTGCTGTCCGTCATCGGCACGCAGGACCTGACGGTCGCCCCCACCCGGCTCGGGCCGACGCCCGCGTGATCGGGGTCGCTCGCCCGGGCCCTGGGCTACCATGCGCCCGCTGACCGAAAACCACGCGTGGTCGGGGGACTTGGGACCGTGGAAGAGCACATACTCGCCGACCGCTACCGACTGGTTCGGCCGCTCGGACAGGGCGGCATGGGAGAGGTCTGGGAGGCGCGCGACGAGAGCCTGCGACGGCCGGTCGCGGTCAAGGTGGTGTCGGTACTCGCGGGCGGCGGCAGCCGCGCCGCGGACGCGCGGGCCCGCTTCCTGCGCGAGGCGCGGATCACCGCTGCCCTCCAGCATCCGAACATCGTCACCGTCCACGACCTCGGCGAGGCCGTCACGCCGGAGGGCACCACGCCGTTCCTCGTGATGGAGCTGCTCCGGGGCCAGGGCCTCGACGCGGTCGTCCGCCGCGGCCCCGTCGACGGGGCCGCGGCCGCGCGGTGGGGCGCGGGGATCTGCGACGCCCTCGCCGAGGCGCACGGTGCCGGCGTCCTGCACCGTGACATCAAGCCGGCGAACGTGTTCGTCACCGCCTCCGGCGGCGTGAAGGTGCTGGACTTCGGCATCGCCCGCGCCGCCGACCCGTCGGCCACCGGGGACCGGCTGACCCAGACCGGGTTCCTGGTCGGCACGGCCGCCTACATGGCGCCCGAGCAGGCCCGCGGACACCCGGAGCGGCGCAGCGAGCTGTACGCGCTGGGCTGCGTCCTGTTCGAACTGCTCACCGGGCGGCCCCCGTTCACCGCCCCGGACACCGTCGGCTACCTCACCGCGCATCTGCAGGACACCCCGCCGGCGCCGAGCACCGTGGCGGCCGGCCTCTCCCCCGCGTGGGACCGACTGGTGCTCCGGCTGCTGGCGAAGGACCCGGAGCAGCGGTACGGCTCGGCCGCCGAACTCGCCGACGAGCTGCGCCGGCTGGAGGGACCGGCCCAGGCCGCGCCCCCGGCGCCGCCCCGCGCCCCGACCGTCGCGGCGCCGGGCCAGCCGGTACCGGACGCGACCATCGAGGCGTTGGCCGGACCGACGGGAGGGAGGGACGTCAACCGACGCGACCTGCTGCTCGGTGGCGCCGGCCTCGCCGTGCTCGCCGCAGGCGGCGGCTCGGCGGCGCTGTACCTGACCGGCGCCCCGAGGCGGGGCCCGGTCGCCTGGTCACGGAGCATCGGCGGCGCGGAAACCGCCCTCGTGGCCGACGGGCGGTGCTACGTGACCGGCGTCGACTCCGATTCCGCCGTGCTTCACGGCCTCGACCTGGCCAGCGGCGAACCCCTGTGGAGCGCCGCCCTCGACGGGCCCTGGGGCCAGGGGACCCACCTCACGGTCGTCGACGGCACCGTCCTCACCCTGACCGCACTGGCCGACTATTCCAGCAACGTGGTGCGGGCCTTCGACGCGGCCAGCGGGGACCAGCTGTGGCAGCGACCGGTCGCCCTCGGCACCACAAGAGTGGACGTGCACCGGCCCAGTGGCCTGCTGATCATGGGCGAGGACAAGTCGGTGGCCGGGTTCGACTCGCGCACCGGCGACAGCCGGTGGGGGGTCGACGCCTCCCCCTTCGGTGGGTACGTGCTGGCCGGCGATCTGGTGCTGTTCGACGGCATGGGCATGGCGGTGCTCGCCGCGACGGGCGACACGCGGTGGGAACGCACCGACATGTATCCGAGGGGCGACCTGGGGCACGCCCTCGACACAGGCATCCTCTGCTATGAGGTCGGCGAGGCGCCCGTCGACCTCGTCTTCCGCGATGCGCGCACGGGCGACGTCGTGTGGCGGACCCCGTTTCAGCGGGAGGAGCCGGAGCCGTATGTCGGCGCCTTCCGGCCCATCGAGTCGCTGGTGTCCGGGACCACCGTCCTCCTGCCACCGGTCGAGGGGGACCGCGAGCGACCGACCGCCCTCGACGGACTCACCGGCGAGCCGAAGTGGACCCACGACGGCCCCTACCACCCGGACGAACCGGCGAGGAGCGTGGCGGGCGGGTTCGTCCTGCCCGCCCCGGAGGGAAGGGTGTGCCTGGCCGCCGACGACGGCACGGAACGCTGGCTCGACGAAGCCGGGGACACCGACGCGGTGTGGGCCACCGGCGATCGGGCCCTGCTCTACCGGACCGGACGGGAACGGCTGTTCCGGCGCTGGACCACGGTGCGGATTCTCGACGCTGAGGACGGACGCGAGGCATGGAGCGGAGCGTTCGACAGCCACCGCGTCAGCCCCCCGGCGTCCGACGGCGATCTGGTGGTCGTCGTCGACGGCGGCGGAACGGTCTGGGCCCTGCGCGCGTGACCGGACGCGGACCTGGGACCATGGGGGCGTCGGTGAAGTCGTTCTCGAGCCTCGGGGGATCACGACGTGGACCTGGCCGCACTGCGCGCGGACTGCGACAGCTGCTTCGGGCTGTGCTGCGTGGCGCTGCCGTTCACCGCGTCGGCGGACTTCGCCGTCAGCAAGGCGGCCGGTACCCCCTGCGGCAACCTGGACGCGGACTTCCGCTGCGGCATCCACGCCGGTCTGCGGGAGCGCGGGTTCACCGGCTGCACGGTCTTCGACTGCTTCGGCGCCGGGCAGCGGGTCTCCCAGGTGACCTTCGGCGGGCGCGACTGGCGCTCGGCGCCGGAGACCGCCCGGGCGATGTTCGAGGCGTTCCCGGTGGTCCGGCAGTTGCACGAGCTGCTGTGGTACCTGGCTGAGGCGACCGCGCGGCCGGCGGCCCGCTCCCTGCGGGGCGAGCTGCGGGATCTCGCCGGGCGGGTCGAGGGGCTGGCCGGCGGCGGCCCCGACGAGCTGGCGACCGTTGACGTGCCGGCGCTGCGGGCCGAGGTGGGTGAGCTGCTGGGGCGGGTGAGCGAGCTGGTGCGGGCCCGGGTGCCGGGCCGGCGGCGGGACCGCCGGGGCGCCGACCTGGCCGGGGCCCGGCTGCGCGGTGCCGACCTGCGGGGCGCCTCGCTGCGGGGCGCGCTGCTGATCGCGGCCGACCTGACCCGCGCCGATCTGCGGTCGGCCGACCTGCTGGGCACCGACCTGCGGAACGCCGCCCTCGCCGGCGCGGACCTGCGGGACGCGCTCTTCCTCACCCAGGCGCAGGTCAACGCGGCGCGGGGCGACGCCTCGACGAGGCTACCCACGGGGCTCGACCGGCCGGCACACTGGTAGCCGCGCGGCTCCCCCCCACCCACCCTTTCGCCGCTCCGCGCGGGGGCGGTGGCGGCTTCGCCGCCGGGTTTCCCCGCCCACCCACCCCTCTCCGCGCTTCGCGCGGGGCGGTGCGCGGCCCGGCGGGGCCGAGCGCCCGGGCGCTTCGCGCCGAGGTTCCCCCACCCACCCACCCTTTTCGGCGCTTCGCGCCGGGATGGCGGGCCTGCTCGCGCTGCGCGCGGTGCACGGCCCGCCAGGGCCGTGGGCCCGCCAGGGCCGTGGGCCCGCCAGGGCCGTGGGCCCGCCAGGGCCGGGGGCCCGCCAGGGCCGGGGGCCGCCGCAGTAGGGGCAGTGGGTGATGCTTCGGCCGTAGGTGTAGGCCACGGTCGACCCGCCTTTCT
>NZ_JBHXFJ010000120.1:0-9573 GCF_042722465.1 Streptomyces sp. NPDC127098 | reverse complement strand
AGGTCGTTTCCACGACCGGGGGCCCGTCGCCGTCAGGCCGGGTGGGGCGGGGAGTCCAGCGGGAAGTGGCAGAGCCCCTCGTGCGGCTCGTCGACGCCGGGCCGGGACGCCGCCGGAGGCGCCTGCTCGGCGCACAGCTCGGTCGCCTGCCAGCAGCGGGTGCGGAACCGGCAGCCCGACGGGATGTCGAACGGCGAGGGGATCTCCCCGCGCAGCGCGATCTCCCGGTCCTCGCCCGCCGCGCCCGAGGCGTCGAGCGTCGGCGCGGCCGACATCAACGCCGCCGTGTAGGGGTGCAGCGGCCGGTCGAACACGTCCTCGGTGCGGCCGTGTTCGATGACCTTGCCGAGGTACATCACGGTCACCCGGTCGGCGACGTGCCGCACCACCGACAGGTCGTGGGAGATGAAGACGTAGGAGACGCCGAGCCGTTGCCGCAGGTCGGACAGGAGGTTGAGCACCTGCGCCTGCACCGAGAGGTCGAGCGCGGAGACCGGCTCGTCGCACACGATCAGGTCGGGTTCCAGCGCCAGGGCGCGGGCGATGCCGATCCGCTGCCGCTGCCCGCCGGAGAACTCGTTGGGGTAGCGGTGCGCGTCGCTCTCCCGCAGGCCGACGAGGTCCAGCAGCTCCCGCACCCGCCGCTGTCTGGCCTGGGCGGTGGGCTGCACGTCGCGATGGGTGCGCCAGGGTTCGCCGATGAGGTCGGCGGCGGTCATCCGGGCGTTGAGCGAGGCGAACGGGTCCTGGAAGACCATCTGCACCCGGCGGCGCCAGGCCAGCAGCTCCTTGCCGCGCAGCGCGAAGGGGTCGGTGCCGTCGAAGCGCACCGTGCCGGCGTCGGGTCGTTCGAGCCGCAGCAGCACCCTGGCCAGGGTGGACTTGCCGCAGCCGGACTCGCCCACCAGGCCGAGCGTCTCGCCGCGGCCGAGCCGCAGGTCCACGCCGTCGAGCGCGGTGAGCCGGCCGCGGCCGGACCGGAAGGACTTGCGGACCCCGGTCACCTCCAGCAGCGGAGCGGCGCCGCGGACGGCCTCCGGCGTCCTTTCGACGGTTGTCTCAGACACGGGCGAGCTCCTCCGAGAAGTGGCAGGCCGTCGAGCGGCCGGGTCCTGCGGGCGTCAACACCGGGCGCTCACCCACGCAGCGCTCCCTCGCCAGCGGACACCTGGCCTGGAAGACACAGCCGGCCGGCACGGCGCTGAGCTCCGGCGGGCTGCCCGGCACGGCCGGCAGCCGCTCGCCGCGGCGGGCGTGTTCCGGCACCGAGTCGAGCAGCCCCTTGGTGTAGGGGTGGCGCGGGGCGGCGAAGACCTCCCGCACCGGGCCGGTCTCCACCACGGTGCCCGCGTACATCACGGCCACGTCGTCGGCGCGCTGGGCGACCACGGCGAGGTCGTGGGTGATGAGCACGACGGCCAGGTCGTGCTCGGTCTGCAGGTCCCGCAGCAGCCGCATGATCTGCGCCTGCACGGTGACGTCGAGCGCGGTGGTGGGCTCGTCGGCGATCAGCACGTCAGGTTCGAGGGCGACGGCCATGGCGATCAGCAGACGCTGCCGCATGCCGCCCGAGAACTGGTGCGGGTAGGCGCGGGCCCGCTCGCGCGGCTCGGGGATGCCGACGCGCGCCATCAGCTCGATCGCCTTCTCCCTGGCCGCCCGCCGGGAGAGCCCGCGGTGGATGCGGAAGGGCTCGGCGAGCTGACGGCCCACCGGCTGCACGGGGTTGAGCGCGGTCAGCGCGTCCTGGAACACGATGGACAGCCGGGGTCCGGCGAGCCGTCGCCGCTCGCGCGGGCCGAGCCGCAGCACGTCGGTGCCGGCGACCTTCACCGAGCCGCCGGTGACCTCGGCAACCGGGTCGAGCAGCCCGACGACGGCCTGCGCGGTCATCGACTTGCCGCAGCCGGACTCGCCGAGCAGCGCCAGGGTGCGGCCCCGGTGCAGGGTGAAGCCGACCCGGTCCACGGCGCGGACGGTGCCGGCGGCGGTGTGCAGGTCGACACAGAGCCCGTCGACCACCAGGGCGGGGGCGTCGGCCGGCCGCTCCTCCGCCGCTCTCTTCGCTTGCGTCTTCGCGGGCATCAGGCGGTCACCTCCGGGGTGACGGGGCGGGTGCCGCGCCGCTTGCGGGGCAGCGTCAGGCGCCAGCGTTGGGCGGGGTCGGTCGCCAGCCGCACCCAGGCGGCGAGCACGGTGGCCGAGACGGTGACGAGCATGATGGCGATGCCGGGCAGGACGGCGATCCACCAGGCGCTCTGTAGGTACTGGCGGCCCTGCGCGACCATCAGGCCCCAGCTGACCTCGGGCGGCTGGATGCCGATGCCGAGGAAGCTCAGGCTGGACTCGGTGAGCATGACGAAGCAGAAGTCGAGGGTGGCGACCGTCAGCAGGGTGGGCAGGGCGATCGGCAGGAGGTGCCGGTAGATGATCGACCAGCTCGGTGTGCCGAAGGTGCGGGCCGCGTCGACGAACAGCCGGCTGCGCAGCTCGGCGGCCTCGGCCCTGGCGGTCCGCAGGTAGACCGGGACACGGGCGACGGCCAGGATCGCGACCAGGTTGCCGACGCTGGGCGCGAAGACGTAGAGGACGACGACCGCGATCAGCAGCGAGGGGAAGCTGAGGATGGCGTCGGCGAGCCGCATCGCCAGGTTCTCGCGGAAGCCGCCGTGGTAGCCGGCCCACAGGCCGAGCGCGGAGCCGACCACCAGCGAGCACAGCACGGCGGGGACGGCGACGGACAGCGTGGTGCCGGCGCCCTCGACCAGCCGGGCCAGCACGCTGCGGCCGAGCACGTCGGTGCCGAGCAGGCCGGCGAGGCCGTGGTCGAGGGAAGGGGGGCGCAGCGAGGCGTCGAGGTCCTGCCGCAGCGCCCGGTCGCCGAGGAGCAGCGGGCCGAACACGGCGACGAGGAGGACGAGGCCGAGCACGACGGCGGCGACGGCGGCGGCCCAGTCCCGGCCGAGCAGCCGCCACCAGCGCGGCTGGCGGGCGCCGGCCCTGGCGGTGGGGGCGTCGTCGGGTGGTGCGGCGCCGGTCGCGGGCTTCGCGGTGGTGGTCATCGTGGCTCCTTCTCTCAAGCCGTGACCGGCTGGCGGACGCGGGAGTCGATCAGCGCGTGCGCGACGTCGACGACGATGTTCAGGGCGAAGATCGTCACGGCCGTCAGCAGGACGGCGGCCTGGAGGACGGCGAAGTCCCGCTGGAGGATGGAGTCGATCATCAGCTTGCCGATGCCGGGCCAGCCGAAGATCGTCTCGACCACCACGGCGCCGTTGACCAGACCGATGGTGAGGTCGCCGGCGACGGTCAGGACGGGGGTGGTCGCGTTGCGCAGGGCGTGCCCGAACACGACGCGCCGCTCGCTGGCGCCCTTGCTGCGGGCGACCTTGACGTAGGGCGCGGAGAGGGCCGCCACCATGCTGCCGCGCACCACCTGCACCAGCACGCCGAAGGGGCGGATCAGCAGGGTGGCGATGGGCAGCACCCAGACCTCGGGGCCGCCGAGGACGCCGGAGGTCGGCAGCCATTCCAGGCTCACGCCGAAGACCAGGACGCCGACGATGGCGAACCAGAAGTCGGGGATGCTGGCAGCGGTCATGGCCAGCAGGCTGGAGAAGCGGTCGACCAGCGAGTTGGGCCGGTAGGCGGCGACGCTGCCGACCAGGACCGCGCCGAGGACGGCGATCAACATGGTGACGGCGGCGAGTTGCAGCGTGGCGGGGAAGGCGGTCAGCACCATGTCGGCGGCGGACTGGCCGGTGCGCAGCGACTCGCCGAAGTCGAGTCGGACCACCTGCCCCAGGTAGTCCCAGAGCTGGGCCGGTATCGACTGGTCGAAGCCGTTGGCGGCGGCGAACTCGGCCCGCTGCTCCGCGGTGGCGCTCAGCGGCAGGTAGAGGTCGACGGGGTCACCGGCGAGTCGGGCGAGGCAGAACACGCCCAGCACCACGAAGACCAGGGGGACGGCGCTGGAGAGGATGCGGTTGCGCAGGAAGACCGTCATGTCTCAGCCCTCGTCTCCGGCTCGGGCGTCGCCGGCGGGCCGCACCTCGGCCAGCCGCATCTCGTCGCCGGTGGCCGGGTCGGGCTCGTACTCGACCCCGGGAGCGAGCCCGAGCAGGCCTCGCATGTGGGCGAGGTAGGCGTACTGGGCGACGGTCTCGTCCTGGTAGGAGAGGACGTCGGCGAAGGCGTCCTGTCGGTCGGGTCCTGAGGTCGCGTCGGCCTCCGCGATCCGCCGGTCGAGGTCGGCGGTGCCGAAGGTGGACTGCGGGCCCTCGCTGAGCAGGTACTGGCTGGCGGTGAACGCCGCGTCTCCGGCCTGGTTGCCGTGCATGATGAGCAGCGCGACGGGCCCGGCGTCCTCGGGGAAGGGGCGCAGCTGGTACTGGAGGTGCGCCGCGGTGTCGGTCATGCGGATCCTTACGTTCAGACCGATCTCCGCCAGCTCGTACTGGAGGGCCTCGGCGGTCTCGGCGACCCGCGGGAACTGGCTGTTGCGGGCGATGAGGGTGATGCGCCGGTCGACGGGGACGCCGTCGGCCGCGGCCTCCTCGACCAGGGCGCGGGCGGCCTCCGGGTCGTAGGGGGTGGGGCTGAGCTCGTCGTTGAAGCCGACGACACCGCGCGGCACCAGCTGGGCCGCGGGGTCGGCCTCGCCGTCGAAGAGGGTGTCGACGATGCCGTCCCGGTCGATGGCCAGGGAGATCGCCCGGCGGACCCGGATGTCGTCCAGCGGGGCCTCGGTGCCGTCCAGGCGCAGGGCGGTCGTCTCGTTGTTGGGATAGGGGACCGAGTTCTCCTCGGAGGCGTCCTCGGGATCGATGGCGGTCGCGATGTCGGCCTCGCCCCGCTCGATCATGGCGGCCCGGACGCTGGACTCGGCGCGCCAGACGTAGCGGGCGGTGGCGTAGGCGGGCGCCTCGCCCCAGTAGTCGTCGTTGCGGCGCAGGGTGATGGAGACGCCGGTCTGCCAGTCGGCGACGGCGTAGGGGCCCGTGCCGACCGGTTCGCGGACCTTGGCCTCGGTGCTCGTGGTGCGGGGAACGATCTCCACGAAGCTGAGCCGCAGCGGCAGGATCGGGTCGGGCTCGCCCGTGGTGACCGTGAGTGTGGTGTCGCTGGTGGCCGTGGCCGTCAGCTCCATGTCGCCGAAGACGTAGCCGTCGACGTTGCAGGCCAGGTCGGAGTTGACCGCGCGGTCGATGGTGAAGGCGGCGTCCTCGGCCGTGAAGGGCTCGCCGTTCTGGAAGGTGACACCCTCACGGATGTCGAAGGTCCAGGTGGCGGGGTCCTCCGCGGACTGTTGCCAGCCGGTGGCGAGCAGCGGCAGCAGCTCGCCGGTCGTCGGGTCGCGCTCGACCAACGGCTCGGTGATGTTGGAGCGGACGACGACGCCGGTCGAGGTCAGCGACGACTCGCAGGGTTCGAGCGTCGGCGGCTCCTGGCCGAGCACGACCCGCAGGGTGTCGCCGTCCGCGCTGCCCGCGTCGCCCCCGCCGCCGCTGTTCGCCACGGCGCACGCGCTGGTCAGCAGCAGCGTGGTCGAGACGACGGCGGCGAGTGCCGCGCGGGCCCGGCCCGGTGAGGGGGTGGGAGGTACGGCAGACTTCGTCGTCATCGTCTCTCCGGAGAGCTGGAGTGGTACCGCGGGGACGCGCGAGCCGGGTGGGGAGTCACTCAGCCCACGCTGGCGTCTATACATGCGTCCCGCGTCTGCATTTGTAGACGCAGACGCTAAGCCTGCGCCCCGAGGCCGTCAAGAGTCCGGTCGTCACCTGATGCCGTGAGGCGGAGCAGCGCGTCGAGCGCGGGGTTGGCGTGCTCGGTCCGCCACACGCAGTGGGTCTCCACGACGTCCGGGCTGACCCCGTCGACCTCCGTGAACGCCAGGTTGGGCAGCCGTAGTCGAGCCGCCGTCCTGGGCACGAGACCGACCCCGAGGCCGGCGTTCACCAGGGCCAGCAGACTGTGCACCTGGCCGACCCGCTGCACGTAGTCCGGCTCCACCCTGGCCTGCCGGAACACACTGATCACCAGCTCGTGCAGGTAGCGGCTGACCACCGGGTGATAGGTGACCACCGGATACCGCCCGATGTCGACGAGCGACGGCGGGCGGCCAAGGTCGGCCAGTGGGTGGTCGCGTGGGCAGGCCAGCAGCAGGCTCTCGGCATGCACCCGCCGCACGCTCAGCACGTCCGACGGCGGCACCCCGCGGGCCAGGCCGATGTCGACGCCGCCGGCGAGCAACGCGTCGACCTGGTCCCCGGTGACCATCTCGACCAGCGTCAGCTCCACCATGGGCAGCCGCCCGGTGATGGTCCGCAGCCAGGGGCCGAGCACCGCGAGCGCGGCCATCGCCGTGAAGCTGATGGTCAGCGCGCCCGCCTCACCGCGGGCGGCGTTACGGGCGGCCGCCGGGGCGGACTCCGACAGCTTGAGGATGCGCCGCGCCTCTGCGAGGAACGCCCGCCCGGCGGCGGTCAGCAGCACGGCGCGCGGTGTGCGGACCAGCAGCTCGACCTCCAGGGCGCGCTCCAGCTTCTGCACCTGCCGGCTCAGCGGGGGCTGGGTCATCCGCAGCCGGTCGGCGGCCCGCCCGAAGTGGCCCTCCTCGGCCACCGCGACGAAGCCCCGCAGCTGCTCGAGCGTGAACCGGGTCGACATGGACACCTCCCAGACGGCGGACGAGTACCCTATGCCCTCACGGTATCGACGGATGCCTTATTGGTGTTAGACAGGTATCGACGCCGGCCATACGCTCCGGGCAGCTTCCCCCGACCCCGGAGCGGAGACGATGACCTCGTTCAGCCCTGAGACCCTGCGGTCCACCCTCGGCACGGGCCTGCTGTGCTTCCCCGTCACCCACGCCCGGCCGGACCTCACCTTCGACGAGGACGCCTACCGCGAGCATGTGGCCTGGCAGTCCTCGTTCCCGGCCTCCGGCGTGTTCGCGGCGGGCGGCACCGGCGAGTTCTTCTCGCTCACCCCGGACGAGGTGGGCCGGGTGGTCAGGGCCGCCGTCGGCTCGGTGCGGGAGGACCGGCCGGTGATCGCGCCGGCCGGCTACGGCACGGCGCAGGCCGTCGCGATGGCCAGGGACGCGGAGGCGGCCGGCGCGTCCGGCGTCTTCCTGCTCCCGCCCTACCTCACCGAGCTTTCCCAGGAGGGCCTGGTCGCCCACGTCAGGGCCGTGTGCGAGGCGACCGGGCTCGGGGTGATCGTCTACCACCGTGCCAACGCCGCGTTCGACTTCGACGCCGTCGAGGAACTGACCGACAGCTGCCCGAACCTGATCGGCTTCAAGGACGGCATCGGCGACGTCGACCTGATGACCCGCGTGCACGCCCGCCTCGACGGGCGGCTGCTGTCCATCGGCGGCCTGCCGACCGCCGAGACCTACGCCCTGCCCTACCTGGAGATGGGCGTCACCACCTACTCCTCGGCCATCTTCAACTTCCTCCCCGAGTTCGCGCTCGACTTCTACGCGGCCGTCCGCGCCCGCGACGCCGAGACCGTCTACCGCAAGCTCAACGAGTTCGTCCTGCCCTACCTCACCATCAGGAACCGCAGGGCCGGCTACGCCGTGTCCATCGTCAAGGCGGGCCTGGCAGCGGTCGGCCGCGACGCGGGCCCCGTCAGGCCGCCGCTCACCGACCTCACCACCGCCGAACGGGACGACCTGCAGGCGCTCGTCGACAAGGTGCTGGCCGGCTAGGCTCCGCGCCGCCCGACCACACCAGCCGCCCGCCCCTCACCGGACTCGCACGAGCTCCTTCTCAGGCGCCGTGGGAAGGAGCCCGCCGCATGTCCGCGACCGCCGAGCAGGCGCCCCGCACCGTTCTTCAGATCTGCCCACTGCTGCCCTCGCTCGACAAGGCGCTCGCGAGCCGACACCACGCCGTGCGGCTGACCGACCAGGCCGACCCCGACGCCTTCCTCGCCGAGCACGGCGGCGAGGTGGTCGCCGCCGTGACCACCGCGCGGATCGGCGTCTCCGACGCGCTGATGGACGCCCTCCCCCGGCTCGGAGCCATCGTCCACTTCGGGGTCGGCTACGAGACCACGAACGTGGTCCGGGCGCGCGCCCGCGGCATCGACGTCAGCAACACCCCGGACGTGTTGACGGACTGCGTCGCCGACCTGGCCGTGGGCGCCGTGATCGGCGTGCTGCGCCGGATCGCCGAGGCCGACCGCTACGTGCGCGCCGGCGCCTGGGAGTCCGGCGCCTTCCCGCTCGCCACCCGGGTGAGCGGCAAGCGGATCGGCATCCTCGGGCTCGGCCGGATCGGCCGCGCCATCGCCCGCCGGCTGGCCGCCTTCGACGCCGAACTCGGCTACCACTCGCGACGCCGCGTGGCCGACGTGCCCTACCGGTACGCCGATTCCGGGCGCGACCTCGCGGCCTGGGCCGACGTCCTGGTGGTGGCGACCGCCGGCGGCGCGGCGACCAACGGCCTGGTCTCGGCCGAGGTGCTCGCGGCCCTGGGCCCCGACGGCTATCTGGTCAACATCGCGCGCGGCTCCGTGGTGGACGAGCCGGCGCTGGTCGAAGCCCTGCTTGAGCGCCGGATCGCCGGGGCCGCCCTCGACGTCTTCGCCGACGAACCGCATGTCCCCGCGCCGCTGCTCGACCTCGACTCCGTCCTGCTCCTCCCCCACATCGCCAGCGCCACCCGCGAGACCCGGGAGGCCATGGGCGACCTCGCCCACCGCAACCTCGACCACTACATGACCACCGGCCGGCTGCTCACTCCCGTGCCGCTATGAGCGCGTAGCGCTCGTCCGCCACCGGGCCGCCCCACAGCACCGGATCCCCGCTCAGCGGCTCGACGGTAAGCCGCGCCACCAGCGGCCGGACCACCGACGCCAACTCCTCGGCCGCCATGCCGCCGCCCCACGGCAGCGACTCGGCCCCCGCCACATAGGGCGCGGCGGCCTGCCCCGCCTCCCGCCAGCGCCCCTCGACCAGCACCAGGCGCCCGCCGGGACGCAGCCGCGCCAGCCACGCCCGCAGCGCCGCCTCCGGATCCGGCAGCGTCCACACCAGGTGCCGCGCCAGCAGCACGTCGAACCGGGCGTCCCCGGTGGGCGGCTCGGCCGCGTCGCCCACCAGGAACCGCCCGCCGCGGTCGGCCGCCTGGAACTTCTCGCGCGCCCGCCGCACCATGGCCGGGGCGAGGTCGACGCCCGTGACCCGGTGCCCGGCCTCGGCCACCAGCAGGGCCAGCGAGCCCGTGCCACAGCCCACGTCGAGCACGTCGGCCGCGGCCGGCGGCAGCCAGGAGCGCAGGCGCCGGCGCCAGGCGGCGCGGGTCTCCGGGTCGCGCAGGCCGTGGTCCGGCTCCTCGTCGAACCGGTCCGCGGCCGCGTCCCAGTAGGCGGCGATCGCGGTGGTGGCGCTGGAGTGGTCGTTCATGCCGCCATCGTGCCAGGGGCCACTGACATTGATGGTGATACTCGGGTTCCGGTGGTCGTGGCTCTGCCACTGACTGACGCCCTGCTGGGTTGTCTTCGTGTTGTTCTGTCCGGCTGCCGGGACCTGTTCTCATGGCTCCGGCCGGGCGGAAC